>WFRF01000165.1 GCA_015486655.1 Caldifarciminota bacterium
GTTGTCCATGAGAATTTTATTAAATCCATGAAAGAGATGCATCAACCGAAATCATTGGGATATGAGATTGAAAAGATATTTCTCGGTAAATATAATTTTTACAGTGATCTGTGTGAAGGGGATTCTTTTTATATAATGGTTAAAAATAAATATCTGGATAACAAGTATATCGGTTACGACAGAATAGATTATATTAAAATAGATGGTAAAAAAATAAACACCGAAGTAATATACTACTCCAACAATGAGTTTTGCGGTTATTTTGACAACACGGGATATTCTCTTGAAAAGAATCTTCTGATTGCTCCGGTTCCATATGATAAAATAACATCAACCTTCGGCTGGCGAATTCACCCTATCACACACAGGCGGGCATTCCACTATGGTATTGATTATGCCGCTCCCGTAAAAACCCCCATTTTTGCAGCAGCCGACGGAGTTGTCATAAAAAAACGTTACAGAAGAAGAGGGATGGGAAGAGAACTCGTGATTGATCATAAAAACGGTTATAAAACGGTTTATGCTCATCTCTACAGATATGCAAAGGGGATACGTGTAGGATCGAAGGTAAAATACGGACAAATAATAGGTTATCTCGGGAGCTCCGGTTTATCAACAGGTCCTCATCTTCATTTCGGTGTAATTTACAAAAATAAGGCAGTGAATCCGGAGAAACTGTCGATTCATTCGAAATATGTGATTAATGAAAACGAATATGCCTCTTTTATTGCCAGATACGGCTACTTAACGGCACTGGCGGAAGAATATAATACACAGAGAGCAAGATATACAAGTGTATCCAAAAAAGAACTGGAAAAACCGAATTAAAACAATTTTAACAATCAACCCCTGGGTAACAGATTTTGCATTTTATGACCTTTGGTTTAAACCTCTGGGGCTTCTCTATATTTCAACGATTTTGAAAAACAGCGGCTTTAATGTTCGTTTTATGGATTTACTGCAAAGCCATAAAGGAAAGAGGAAGTACGGTAAGGGAAAGGTTCTTCACACGGAAATAGAAACGCCAGATGCGTTAAAATGGATGGAAAGGAAATATTATCAATACGGTATAGCCGATGATAATTTCAGAAAAAAACTTGAAAATATCGAAAAACCGGATCTGATTCTAATGACATCGTTTATGACCTATTGGTATCCGGGTATTGTAAAGACAGCAGAAATACTGAAAGAGTATTTTCCCCACGCGAAGATTGTTCTCGGCGGTATTTATGCAACTTTGATGACTGACCATGCAAAAAAATTAAAAAATGTGGACTATGTGATTTCAGGTAATGATTACAATGAGATTCTTTTGGAAATATCAAAAATCGGAGATTTTAAGATTGACTTTAAAATAAACGGTTTTGATGATTTACCCATAATTGATTATTCGTTTTACAGCGAATTGGATTCGATTACGACAATAAACAGCATCGGATGTCCATTCCATTGTCCCTATTGTGCCGCTCCGATTTTGTATGGAAATCAGTTGTATAAAAGTATTGAATATATAAAAAAAGAATTTGATTCCTTTATTAAGTATAATGTCAAAGATATTGCATTCTATGACGATGCCTTTCTGATGCATCCTGCAATAAAGGATATTTTAAAGGCACTTTCTCATTATCCGTTTCGGTTTCATCTTCCAAACGGTATTCATGCAAGATTTGTTACGGAGGAGATCGCCGAATTGCTTTTTAATGCGAATTTTACGACTTTGAGAATAGGATATGAGGTGTCTGATGCCTCTTTACAAAAGGAGTTAGGCGGAAAAGTGAATAACCGCATGATAATAGCAGCTTTAACAAATCTTAAAAGAGCGGGATATAAGGCGTCGGAAATAGGGGTGTATATTTTGGGAGGACATCCTAAAATACCCGTAGAAGTTCTTGAACACAGCATCTCGTTTCTATCCGATTTGGGAGTAAGGATTTATATTTCCGAATATTCACCTGTGCCCGGCACTCCCGAGGGGGATATTTATTACGATAAACTGAGAGAGGACCCGCTTCTTACAAATAATTCTCTTATGCGGTTTATAAAGGAAAATGAAATGGACAAGTACAGGAAATTGAAAAATTTTGTTCGGAAATATAACGGGGAAATAGCGGGCTAAGTGCCCGCTATTTCCTTAAATTTATAAAGTTTATTTTCTTATTTCTTTTTCTGGGATGATGCGGATGTGCTGTTTATCTCCTTAAATATGTCTTTCACATTCTTTGTTTTTTTCAAAATTTTTAATGCCTTTTTAAGCTGAATATCAGTCTTAAATGTAGCCCGATACCATCCGGGTTCGCCCCATAATATCCTTGCGATATAACTGTTCAGGGTACCTTCAATATGTTTCTTGTTCTTGTTAATGTCAGTGGTTGAAAGACTGGTGTCCTCTTTTGAAACATAGTTTAGAAAAGCGTTCCATACGTTGTCGTTCATTTTGTATACGTTGCGGAGTTTTTCTTTCCTGTTTGCACAATAATATGCAGCAAATTTAAAGTACATATTATCCTTGGCGAGTTGAATTTCAATTCTGGAAAGCGTTCTGTACGGGACTTCCACATCGGGTATTATTCCGCCGGCTGATGTGATTGTTCTGTTTAGTCCTCCGATTGTTTTAAATGTATCAACGATTGTATCGCCGCGCAATTCTTTATCTATGCATCTTCCCGATGGTGTGAAATAACGAGCCGTTGTTAATTTCAGTGCTTCTTTAGGTCCAAGCGGAAAAACCGTTTGTACGGAACCTTTTCCGTATGTAGTGTCACCAATGATTATTCCCCTATCCCAGTCCTGTATTGCTCCGCTTACGATTTCAGAGGCGCTTGCACTACCCCTGTCCACGAGAACAGTCATGGGGATATCCGTGTATGTTTTAAAATTAATTGTTCTGTATACTCTGTCTATACCGCTCATCCTTCCTCTTGTAGATACAACAACAGAGTTTCTCGGTAAAAAGTATCCGGCGACTTTCTGGGCTTCCGTTATTAATCCACCGGGGTTGAATCTTAAGTCGAGTATTATTCCCTTGGTTGAATTGTTCACAAGGCTGTCAAGTGCCTTTCCAACTTCGGGAGATGCTGTTTCGCTGAAATTGGTCAATCTTACATAGACATAGTGAGAATCGATGGTTGTAGCATAAGGCACACTTTTGACCTGTATGTAATCTCTTACGATGGTATATTTTATAGGTTCTTTTATTCCCATGCGTTTAATTGTAATGTGTACTTTTGTTCCCGGTATACCGCGTAATTTGGAAACGATTGACTCGAGAGATTTATTATATGTATCTTTATTTTCAATTTTTATTATTTTATCCCCGGCAATAATACCCAATTTGTAAGCGGGAGTTCCTTCAATGGGGGCAATGACAACAGGATAACCGTCACTTGTACTAATCTGAATTCCTATACCGCCGAATTTTCCCTTAGTCATAATCATAAGATCGTTGTAAAGGTTTTTATCCATATATATTGAATGCGGATCGAGAGATTTTAACATACCGTTAATTGCAGCGGTTACAAGGGAATCGGAACTTTCGTCGAAAACGTAATTATTCTTTACAATTGAGAAAATTCGTGAGAACTTCCCAAGTTGCGCAATCGTATTATCTCCCTGAGTGTTCTGTCCCTGAGCATTCAAATAGTATGTCATACCGGTTCCGGCAATAAATGATGCCAAAATAAACAGTGATATTGCTAAAATTATCTGTTTCTTATTCATTTAAAACTCCATTACTTACAATAAAATCATTAACTTTGTTTTTAATTTCTTCGAAAATCGTATCTATGTCAGCCATTCCGTCAATTATTACAAATCTCTTTTCATTTTCTCTTGCCAGTTGAAGATATTCGCTTCGCACCCTCTTGTGAAATTCCAAATCTTCCCTTTCGATTCTGTCGAATTCCTCAAGTCTGTTAAGAGCAATTTGAGGAGGGACATCAATTAAAAATGTAATATCCGGTATTATTCCAGAGGTAGCGAAATCGTTCATCTCTTTGATTTTAACCTTAGGAACACCTCTTCCTTCTCCCTGATAGGCCATTGTAGAATCGTGATAACGGTCGCTTATTACAATTTTATTTTCCTTTAAAGCAGGTTTTATTACTTCATATACATGCTGTGCTCTTGAAGCAAAGTAAAGAAAAAGCTCCGTTAGTGCACACATACCGAGGTTGTCTTTATCCAACAGAATATTCCTTATCCGTTCGGAAATGTCAGTGCCCCCGGGTTCATGTGTCAAAACAACGGGGTAACCTTCCGATTTAAGATAGGATAATAATTTTTTAGCCTGGGTACTTTTACCCGAGGCTTCTCCACCTTCGAAAGAGATGAAGAAGCCCCTTGATAATAATTTCATCTATTTTTTGTCTTTCTTGCTACCTACTTTGTATTTCTTTATATAATCTTCTGTTTTCTGTTTACAAACAGAATCGGTGAACTGAACCGGAGGTGATTTAAAGAAATAGCTTGAAGGTTCAATAATGGGACCAGCTAATCCGTTATCAAGAGCCAATTTCGCGCAGCGGACCGCATCGATAATAACACCGGCTGAATTAGGTGAATCCCAAACTTCGAGTTTTGTCTCAAGATTCAAAGGAACATTACCGAATGTAGTCCCTTCCATTCTGATATATGCCCATTTTCTATCCAAGAGCCATGGTACGTAGTCGGAAGGTCCTATGTGGATATTGTCTTCGCCAATTTCATACGGCAACTGTGATTTTACCGCGTTTGTTTTGGAGATTTTCTTTGATTGGAGTCTCTCCCTTTCCAACATATTAAGAAAATCGGTATTTCCTCCGACATTCAACTGATATGTTCTGTCGAGTTTTACACCTCTGTCTACGAAAAGGTTTGTAAGAACTCTGTGAACTATTGTTGCTCCTACCTGTGATTTAATGTCGTCGCCCAAAACGGGGAGTCCTTTTTTCCTGAATCTCTCGCCCCAATAAGGTGATGTCGCAATAAAAACCGGTATGGCGTTAACGAGACCCACACCTGCATCCAAAGCCTGTTCAACATACCATTTTGTTGCCTCTTCGCTTCCAACGGGAAGGTAATTAACAACTACATCCGTTTTTGTCTCTTTTAAAAGACGTGCAATGTCTGCTGTTGTTCCGGGAGCCTTTTCAACCACACCGGAGAGGTATTTCCCTATACCGTCGTGAGTCATTCCGCGAACGACTTCAACGTTCAATTTGGGTACATCCGTGAATTTCCATGTGTTATTGGGATCTGCGAAAATTGCTTCGGAAAGATCCTTTCCTACCTTTGTTTTGTTGATGTCGCATGCAAATGAGAATTCGATATCATTGATGTGATATCCTCCCAAGTTAACATGCATCAATCCGGGAATTCTGTCTTTTACATCTGCGTTTCTATAGAAGTAAACTCCCTGAACAAATGATGATGCACAGTTTCCTACTCCTATAATTCCAACTCTTACTTTACCCATAGTGCCTCCTATGATTTAATACTTTTAATCTTGTTAAATCCTGTTATCAATCTCTGTATCGCGGTAAAAATAGTTAATACCGCAAACAATAACATAGCATAATGTGAGAATTTTGAAAAGAACAACAGTGTTATAACAAGATACAATACTCTTTCCGGTCTTTGAAAAAAACCACCTTTTAATTCGATTCCGACTCCTTCCGCTCTCGCTCTTGTATAACTTGTCATAATTGAGCCGATTATTGCAAAAAATGTGGAATAGATACCGATTTTGTTACCTATCGTAATAAAATAGTAACCGAATCCTCCTAAAATAAAAAATTCGGAATATCTGTCCGAAATAGAATCGAGAAACGCTCCGCTTGCAGACGTTTTTCCTGTTAAGCGGGCTAATTCTCCGTCGAATGTGTCAAATATACTTGCAATTATTAAAACTATACCTCCTGTTAATAATTTACCCGTTGCGATTATATATCCGGTCAAAATGTTAATCATCAAACCCGTTAATGTTAAAGCGTTTGGGGTTATATGCATATATTCAAATGTTTTTATAAGCGGATGAAGAATTTTCCTGAAACCGTTTTTTATACCGTCATTTAACATTGTGTCCCTCTATAATAATAACAAATTCACCTTTTAGTTTTATATTTCCGTTTTCCGTCTTATCAATAATTTCTTTAATATCTCCTCTTATAAACTCTTCATGAATTTTTGTCAATTCCCTACCCAAAGTAACCTTTCTGTTCCCGCAAACCTCATACAATGCTTTTAGGGTTTTTGGTATTCTCTGAGGGGACTCAAACAGAATGCTTGTGTTCCATGCATTCTTTACACTTTCCAAAATTATGCTTTTTTTCCTGCCTTTCTTAGGGAGAAAACCGTAAAATGAAAAACTGTCCGTTGGGAGTCCGGAGCCCACGAGAGCGGTTAATATTGAAGACGCTCCGGGAATGGGAACGACTTTGATTCCGTTTTCTATGGAAGCGTGAACGAGACTGTAACCGGGGTCGGAAACGAGCGGTGTCCCGGCATCGGAAATTAATCCTACAATTTTCCCCTCATTCAACATATCTATAATCAAAGGTATTCTCCTTCTTTTGTTTTTATCGTTATACGATAGATAACGTGCTTTTATCCCGTAATGGGTTAAAAGCATCCCACTATGTCTCGTATCTTCTGAGGCGATTATATCACATTTCGAAAATATATGCAACGCCCTCAATGTAATATCATCTCTGTTTCCTATGGGAGTTGAGATGACATAAAGAACACCTTTCTCACTCATTGTTTTTCATGTATGAAATGAATTTAATTTTTTCAAGAGCAAACCTGTAATCGTGAATTGCATTCGACAGTATGGCATTGTTTTCCTCGGCGGGGATCAACTTATAAAAATGTGCGATAAATTTTTTTACCCAATCGGCGTAACCTCTGATGTACTCTTCCTCATCTGCAATTGAGTTGTCGACGATGTTGACACGGTTAATAAGTACATTGTGAAGAAATTGATATTTTTTCTCGGCTGATACCTTTGCATCCAAAAGGTAAGATTCTACCTTAACAATACCGATTTTATCAGTATATCCTTTAATTAAATTTTGCATTAAACCGGTCATGAGCTTTCTTATATGTGGAGTTACTATCTTTCTCATCTCCGGCTCTAAAATATAATAACAAATTGTGTTTATAGTATCCTTGGTAAAAAGTTCCTGAGTTTTTATTTCCCCTTTGCTTTCTTCCAATTTGTAGTAACCGTATTTCAGATGCCCCTTTTCAATGTAATAGATGCCGTGTTCAATGCTGTAATTTACCAGCATTATTCCCGTATTGCTGTCAAATGTAAAGGCATCTTTGCTCATATCGAATACAAAGTCCGGTTTTGCAGGCAGGGCTGATGTTAGAAGTTTGGCTAACTCAAGATCTATTTCGTAAAAACTGCAGAATCCTCTTTCCGAGGATTTCTTTCTTTTTATAACTTCTTCGTAAGATATGGGAGAAAATTCGTTTGTGTATTTAACGGCAAGATAAAATTCCCCTTCAAACAGGAAAACAAAATGAATTTCATCGGGATACACAAGTTGAATATAAGAGTGGAACTTGTCCGCGCGTCTTATTTTTCCTGCATTTAAAATGCTGTTTAAGTCGATGTAGTTAATGGGAAGATTTTCAAAAATCTTTCTTTTTCTCGGTAATCTCATTTCTCTCCTTCTATGACAATTTCCGAAAAATCGGCTACCTTCAGGAACAATCCGCGGAGAAATTTCATAAGCCTGAGTCTGTTCGTTCTTATTTTCTCTTCCTCTGTCATCACCATAACATCATCGAAGAATTTATCTATCGAAGGACGAATTTTGAAATATTCTTTGAGGATACCGGAATAATCCCTTTTCCTTATCAGTGATTCGATTATCTTGCTAAGATGCAGGCAATCGCCGTATAAAACCTTTTCCTGTTTTTCGTTAAACAAAGAAGGATTCACATCTCCCTCTACACTTATATTTCGCAGTATATTTGCGACTCTCTTTTGTCCTGTAACAAGGGACTCAAATTCCTTCTCCGACATTTCCCTGTAATTATGCAGAACCCGCGAACGAAGTATTATATCGGATATATCCGTCAGTCTCAATGCCGCTATCGCATTGATTATATCATATTTGATATTTTCATTCTGTGCGTAATTGATTATCCTGTCTATAAAGAAATTGTAGAGCTTATCGTTGTCATAGTTTATATCAAAATTGCTGAATGCATTGTCAACGGCTAACATAAAATCGTAGTACCATTCTTTTGCAACGGTTATTTCTATAATACCGTTTGTGTTTCTTTTGATTCCGAATGGATCTTTCGAACCTTTGGGAAGCCCGTATTTGGCAATAAAACCGGCAATTGTGTCGTAACGATCTGCAAGGGCGAATATCGCTCCCTCAATACTTTCGGGCAGTGTGTCTTTGGCAAAACGGGGCAAATTGTGTTCGAGAATAACACTTGCCGTAGTTTCGTCCACCCCCAGTTTTCTGGCGTATATGCTTCCGATATACCCTTCCAGTTTTGTAAATTCCTTACCGTCTTTTATCATATTTGTGGAGAGATCTATTTTTAGATGAAGGGCAATTTTTCTGAGTTCATCTTTGTCCAGATTCAAATGTAACACCCTGCTCAAATAATAGGCGATATCGGAAACCCTTATTGCCTTCTCGTAAATAGTTCCGAGATCGCGGTGCCATAGAATGTCTTTTTGAATTTCTATTCTCCTTTCAACGGGGACCTTCAAATCCTCTTCATAATAAAAATATGCATCTTCCAATCTGGATTTTAAGACTTTTTCATTATTTTTAATGATTTCATCCGTATTTCTGTCCGTGTTTGATACGAAAACAAAGAAAGGAGCGATTTTTTTCTCACCGTTTACAACGGAGAAGTAGCGTTGGTGTTGTTTCATGGCTGTTGTAACGATTTTTTCGGGGAGTTCCGTATATTGATTGTGAAACTGGCCGAGAAGCACAGTGGGGCTTTCAACCATGCACGTTATTTCATCGAGGAGCTCTTTGTCCGTAACCACCGATATGTTTTTCTCATTTTCAATCTCGTTTATTTTTTTCAGAATTATTCTTTTTCTCTCTTCCCGATTGATTACAACATGATTTTCTTCGATTTTTTTGAAATAATCTTCTATTGAGGTTATTTCCAATTTTCCGTTTCCGTATAATCTGTTGCCGAATGTATAATCGGATGACACGATTCCTGCGAATTCTATTCCGGATAGTACTGTTTTATCTTTTAAAATCAGCAACCAACGGATTGGACGTGCGAATCTGAATTTACTCTTTTCCCAAATCATTGTTTTCGGGAATCGGATGGATTCAATACTTTTGACAATATTTTCTCTTAAAACGTCATCAACCGTTTTCTTTTTCTTTTCGACTTTAAGGGCGCATACTTCATTTTTGCCCTTTTTGGTAAAATAAATGTCATTAACGGATTTTCCCTGCGATTTTGCAAATCCCTCAGCCGCTTTTGTCCAACCGGATTCGTTCTTTGCTATATTTGAGGGGGGACCTGTTATTTCAACGGTTTTAACACTAATGTCCTCCATGATGCCTATGATATGTATTGCATATCGTCTTGGGGTAAAGAACGATTCAATGTTTTCGAATTCTATTTCATTTTTTCCGAGGATTTTGTTGATGGAATCGACCCAGATGTCAAGCCCGGGTTTTAAATATGATGCCGGGATTTCCTCAAAGCCGAGCTCTATTAAAAGATTGCTTTTACTCATTTTTTGCCTGCTTGTTTAAATAGGTTTTTGCCACTTCTTTTGAGAGGTTTCTAATGCGTAAAATAGTGTTTCCTCTCTCTCTCGGGCTTATGGCGCCGCGAGCGTCGAGAAGATTAAATGTATGAGAGCACTTGATAACATAATCATAGGCGGGAAAGACAAGCCCTTTATCTAAAAGTCTTTTGACTTCGTTTACATAATTTTCAAACTGTTCGAACAGCATTTTTGTGTTGGATTCGTCAAAATTAAATACGCACATTTCGTACTCGGGTTCTCTGTAAATTTCGCTCCATTTTATTCCTTTCTGTAATTCCAGGTCAAATATGGAATCGATTCCCTGGAGAAACATTGCGATTCTTTCAAGTCCGTAGGTGAGTTCAACGGGGATTATATCCAATTCAACGCCTCCAAGTTGCTGGAAATAGGTGAATTGGCTGATCTCCATTCCGTCTAACCAAACTTCCCAGCCCAAACCCGATGCTCCGAGTGTCGGTGATTCCCAGTCATCTTCGACGAACCGAATGTCATGTTTTTCCACATCTATGCCTACGGCTCTCAGGCTGTTCAAATAGAGATCCTGTATATCCGAGGGGGCGGGTTTTAAGATTACCTGATACTGTGTAAACTGTTGCATTCTGTTGGGATTTTCGGCATACCTTCCGTCTTTGGGTCTCTTGCATGTTTCCACATAACAGGTGTTCCAATTTTTTCTTGAAAGTGCAAATAAAAATGTTGCGGGGTTGAATGTTCCGGCACCGACTTCGCTCTGGTACGGTTGTGACAAAACACAACCCTTTTCCGTCCAGTATTTCTCCAATCCGAATATCAAATCCTGAAAATACATAATACTCCTTTTAGGGCTTTATACCACAAAACGACTTAAGTGTCAATAATTCATATTTTAATACTTCTATTCCAACATATTAAGCAGGTCGGGGTTGTAACCGTCTACCCAAAGCGTCGTTTTTCCTTTGTTTATTACAAGAATCGACGGAAATGTTTTTACTCGGAAAATCTTTTTGATTGTTTTGTTATCTAACTTGAAAATTCTGTATTTACATTTGCATGTGCTCATTTTTTTTGAAAGGGGCTCAATGTCACCGTTTGCAAAAATGTAGACATTTCCTTTTAGGTTTTTCGGCTTCAGACGGTTAACCGTTGCAATGGAAGATTCCGAATGCATGTCGAGAATAAGAACGATATTTGCTCCCTTTTTCAAACGATCCCAATTCATTGCAGTGCCGTGAATATCTTTTATTTTTATTGTTTTTGGGGGTGAAAACTTCCTGACCACGATATTTCCCGTTTTGATGTCTTTCAATGGAATGCCCGATGTAAAGACTATTGTGGTGTCTTCCCCGAGATTGAAGTTCTTAATGCGCAGGTAGGTCGAACCGTATAGATTCCTCCATCCGTCTATTAAAAAGTAATTCCCCGGTAAAAGATCGCATTCAATTGTATCTTTACCGTCGGCAACATCCAGATCGAGCGGTATAATCCTGTTTTTTCCTATTTTATTTATTGTGAAATCATAGTAATATCTCATTTTTTGAATGCTGTCCGTTGTTTCGTCGCGGAAAACGATTTTCAAACGGAAATATCTGTTGCCACTGTCCGATAAAGGCATCATATTTTTCCATTTGCCGCCTTGAAAGTATTCGATTCCGTTGTCCATATAGTTTAGTCTTGCTGGAATGTCCAACGACCTCAAAATACCTGCTGCAAGTATGTATTTTTCGATGGGTCTTCCCCTTTTGATTCTATATGTTTCAATAGGGTTCATCAAACCTCCGAAACGATTTTTCAGTGTGTCGGGTATGGTATCTATTGCGGAATTAACATAATCAATAATATTTTTTACCGTGTAATCTACCGATTTTTCGGATTTCAAATGTGCAAAGATATGTGAAAATGTATCCTTGTATGTGCCGAAATCCTCAAAATACACCCGTGGTGAAATTATATAAGGAAATAAAATTGAATCGTCATAAACGGAGATTCCCTTTTTGTTTGTTTCGTACCACCTTAACAACGATGAGAGATCTGCTGAATCCACTGAGACAAGGTCCTTTTTATTTTCGTTTATACCTCTTAAAATCGTAACAATGTCATCTTTGAATCTGTCGGTTGAATGGTTGTAGAAATTCAAAATCACCGGGTAATTTCCAAATGAATTTTTTAATATATCAATGAAAAGGCTGTCGTTCTTTTGAGGAAAAGACACCTCAAGTTCTTCAGATGCGGGATTCAAACTGTTTAAATAGACCTTTTGAGCAAGGTATACCGTGTCCGGTTCCACATATTTTTTGCCTTTGTTTTTTACTCTAACAGGCGGTATTGTTTCAAACCAGAAGGAGGTGTCGGGTATATCATTATCGGATAAAACAAGGGAAACCGTATCGCGTGTTTTTCCCACATGCGCCCATGCAAACTTTCCGTTTTTTGCCGCAGTTACAATGAGATCGGTTTTCCCGATTTTTATATTGTAATGTCCCATAGAATCGCTTTTCCCTGTAGCCACATATCTGAAAGCCGAATAGTTATAAACGTATAAATAGATATGTGCATCGGGGACTGGTTTCCCTTTATCGTCGGTAATTTTCAGGGACAGTAACTTTACGTTTTCGTAATTGGGTGTCGAATTTATAATGGTAAATTTGGCGTATCCATTTAATACGGGTTCGTCGGATTTCTCTATTTTCCCCCACACGCTTCCGGCAACGACGGCGGTTCTTTTGGTTGATGAAACAACCCAGTCGTTGGGGTTCTTTAATTTTCCGATATATTCCCATTTGCCGTTTATCCAAACCTCCACCCAGGCGTGATTACTGTTTGTGTACGGCCACCAGGGGGTATATACGAATCTTGCGGGAATGTAGACGGATCTGAGAGCCATTATGAGAAGTGTTGCCATCTCCTCGCACCTGCCGTATCCTCTTTTTAGCGTTACCACCGGACTTTGATCCCAGGGAGCCGTTGGTTTGTACCTATTGTGAACGGTTACCCAATCGTCTATTTTAAGGACGGCAGTCCGCATGTCCCTTGCATTTTTTATGACCTTTAGAAGCGTATCGGTATAAGAGATTCTAAAATTATTTAAAGGTTCCTGTGATACGCGATACGGCAGGATGTAGTGATAAAAAACAAATGACGGAACTTTTTTGCTCCACGGGACATTGTTTTTTGCCTTTTCTATTGCATGAAAATCCTTTATAAGAAACGAACTGTCCATTGTTACCATATCCACAAGGGGCATGTATTCTATAATGGAATCCGCCCATTCCTTCTCTGTAGCGGTGTAAGGAAGGATTTTGATTGATTGTTTATTTATGAGCTGCTGAGCGCTTAAAATTTGTGAAAATAAAACAATAAAAACTAGCAGAAGGGCAAATTGTGTTTTTTTCATCGTTTTGTCTCCTTATTAATCTGTGTTTTACATTTTTTCATAATTTCTTTCGGAATAAATAGATATGCGAGCCAGATCAGGGGAACTACGATTAAAACATCATCCAACTCGCCGATAATTGGGATGAAATCTGGAATGAGATCAATCGGTGACAGGAGATATGCAACGGCAAGACCAAGAAGCACCTTTGAAACAAGAGGGATCTGCCCGCTGTTTTTCAAACATCGCATAACTTTAAATTGTGTTTTTATATCGTTTTTGAGCCGTGCAATAAAATTTACATGGTGTTTACGATTATTTTCGGCAAGAGTCTCCATTTTAGTTGTAGAAAGTACCTTTTATTATTTTAGAACCTGTTTTTATTTGATATTTGTAAAAGTGAAATCTCTTTAGCGGGAATGTAATGTCTTTTTTAATTAAGGTTGTATCGTATAACACTTTTCCGGACATATTTCTTATTGAGATTTCTCTGACCAGGGGGGATCCGAATGTATATTCCACACCGTTTTTGATTTTTAGCCTTTTGATTTTCATTGAAGGCTTTTCTATTTTACTGTGAAAATTTACCTTTATCGGCGGAATGGAATCGATTATTTCCCCGTCGGGGGAATATACATTACCGATTAAAGAATCCCTTCCGTATATGTTCATTTTAATAAAATGGTATATGGCAATACCTCTTTTAAACTCCTTATAACGGGGAGCACCGGCTCCACCTGTGATGACATAAGTTATGCCTTTGTCTTTAAATGAATCGTAGTGATGTATGTGACTGAAAACAGCAAGATGAACACCGTAATATCTCATCATCGATAAAAATGTTTTTACATTACTCTTCTCTATATTGGGTTTCGGATAACTCCTCTTATCACCCAAACAGTGCCATGTATATTCCGGAGCAATGCAGGGGGGAACATGGGAAAATATAACAGGGTTTAGCCCCTTTGCCTTGGCATCGTTCAATAGACTATCTAACCATATTATTTCCCCTCTCGTAATGAGATAGTCGCTGTAGTTCTTATTTTTGATGCGTTTTGGATGACATGAAGAAACCACAATGTAACGGATTTTCCCGATGTCAAATGTATAATCGGTATCGCCCACTATTTCATTATAATAGAACCATGAGCTGTCCGAGTACAGTTCATGATTACCTCTTACGCTGAGCCATGGAATTTTTGATTTGCCTGCGATTTTTGCATAGCGTTCGAGCTCGAATTTTTTCCCGATTAA
>WFRF01000166.1 GCA_015486655.1 Caldifarciminota bacterium
GCAAGTATTCCGGGAATAGCAAGGATAATACATGTGGCTGATATGTATGATGCCATGACTTCTGACAGACCGTACAGAAAAAAGATGACAGATGACGAATGTTTTTCCATATTGTTAAATGAAGCACAGAACAACAAGATTGACGCTAAAATCGTAAACATTTTAATCGAGATAATTAAGAAGAGAAAAAATGGGGAGAATTAAGACCAATTATCCGAAACGTTTTGTATTGTTTTCATTAGTCTATTTTATCCTATTTTCGGTTTTTGTTGCACTAAGAGGATTTCAAATGGTAAGTTTTGACATCAAATTATTGATAGTAACAATTTTTATTCTTTATTTTAACTACATAGATTTAAAAGTCTCAAAAAGTTTTCATATATCATTCAATATTCCTGTAATGTTCTTTATTTTTCTACTATATCCCATTAGATTTATTTTACCCTATAGTTTTATATTGGTTTTTATTATATTTTTTGTTAGGAAAATCATGCAGAAGAGAAACTTTGCAGATGCTTTTATAATAACATTTTTCTTGTCTGGTATTCAGAGTACCTACGTTTTAATAGGGTTATATGTATTTCGCGGTGTCTATCCACATCAATTTTTACATGTAGGTGTAATTCAAATTTTCGCACTGTTGTGCGCCTTTTTGGCAATGGCTGTTTCGGATTTCATCATCTATTTATTTACGAACAAAATACTTTTGCAAAACAACTTTACAAAAAATGATTTTGTTGTTGTATTTTACTCCACATTGTCGGATCTCGTTCTTTTCATACTGTTTCTTATGTTATATGTTCTTTATGTAAATAATAGGTATGGTATAGCTTTGTTTTATATATTTGCCGTATTTGTTTTGATAAAGATATTCTACAAGATATTAAGTGTCAGACTGGAAATTTTCATATATGCCGATTTGCTGAAAAGACTGAATAATTTGCAATATAACATAGATGATTATTCGTCCATAGAAAAAGCTTTGCTGGATTATTTTAAAACGATTAAGAGTGATCTATATCTTGAAAACGTTTATTTTTACAGAAGGACATATGAAGATATACTTGAGATTACACCGGATGACAAGAAAATTTTCAGATACCTGGTGCCGGAGGTTCATTCCAAATGTAAAAAAATGTGTGATTTGTGCGAAATTAAAAAGGGTAAAATAAAGCATTATCCGTTTGAGATTCTCTATTTGCGTAAAGAACACGCTGAGAAGGAAACAGGAGGAATGCTCATATCGCTTTTAATTAGAAGAAACTCTCCCTACCTATCAAATTATTTGAAAATATTATTCAACAGATTTAATGGAATAATAGATTTACACGTAGACAGGGATGAAAACAGGGAACTGTTAGGAAATATAATATCCATATTGGTATCATCGATTGAGGGAAGTGACAAAGAAACCGTAACACATTCAAAGAGAGTGGCTATTATAGCGAGTAAGATAGCAGCAATATTGGGTTATCCCGAGAATAAAGTGGAGCTGTTTAAATATGCGGGATTATTGCATGACGTCGGTATTGTGACATATTCGAGATCTATTTATGCAAAAAAGAGTAAAACCGAACTTACCGAAGATGAGTGGAATATGATTAAAGAGCATCCGGTTATCGGTTATAATGTTTTAAAAAATATCAGATCTCTGGGTGAAGTTCCCCAGTGGATACTGGAGCATCATGAACGTTTTGACGGAAAAGGATTTCCGTATGGCAAAAAAGGCGATGAAATTTCCCGAGGTGGGATGATATTGAATTTGGCAAATGTTTTTGACAGTTTTCTTTTCGGAAAAACTTATATGAATAAAGTTACCGTTAATATGGCAATAAAATATATCATTAAAGGGCGAGGGACTATTTTCGATCCTGATTTAATCGACAGGGTTGCACCTCATCTGGAGGAAATTGCGAAAGATTTAATAAAACAATCTATTGTTAAATGACCTGGAAGAAAGTTTTAAAAATTAAATTAATAAAAAATATTGACAAATGTGAAAAAAAATCGTATAAATTATATATGAAAAAAAAGAATATTAGATTCTGGACGATAAGATTTCAGGATGCTGATTTTTTCTCAGAGTATTTTGCCCTATCTATAAACAAGGCACATTTAAAGATTTATGCAAAGATTGCATCAGTATTTTTAATATTGTTTATATCGGCATTAATACTTTCTGCGTTTAACAGAATGCATTTGAACGAATATTACAGATTGGTCGCCGAAAGGAACAGTCTGGTGAGTGATATAAACAATATAAACGGCAATATAGCAGGTTTATATGAGGCTGCCGGAATTATTGATAGCATTGACAAAGTTTGTCGAGCTGTAGGTGAATTAAAACCCATTCCTGATGATGAAAGAGAAATGGGTATAGGTGGTCCCGTGCTTCCCGGGCAAATAGACAGGGATATTATAGATTCTTATTCCGGGAAAGCCGTTTCTACGGTAGAGGAAAAATTGTCGCAACTCGAAAGAAAACTGGAATTGGATAATATGTCTTTTGACTCGATAAAAAGCGTATTTGCTCTTAAAAGGGACGTTATTAACAGAACTCCCTCAATTCTTCCTGCTTACGGTAAAATAACATCCGGATTCGGATGGAGAATGCATCCGATTTTGTTAAAAAAAGAATTTCACAGAGGTTTGGATATTGCCAATGATAACGGTACGCCTGTAAGGGCAACTGCCGATGGCATTGTTTCCGTGGCGTTTGTTGGAAACTATTTCGGGTATGGCAATTTTATTAAGATAAACCACGGTTACGGCTATGAAACAAGGTATGGTCATTTAAAAAGGGTTTTGGTGCACAGGGGTGAATTTGTCAGAAAGGGACAGATTATAGGTCTAATGGGGGATACGGGTCTTTCTACGGGGACACACCTGCATTATGAAATAAGGGTTTTGGGCAAAGCTGTAAATCCCTTAAATTATATTCTCGGCTCATAGCATGTTTTCTCCCAAAAACAACAATTTACTTTTAGCGCCAATGGCAGGCATTACGGATATGCCGTTTAGAAAAATTTGTACGGAAAACGGTGCCGATATTGTAATAACAGAGATGGTAAGTGCAAGAGGATTGATTGAAGGTTCAACAAAAACGTTAAGATTGCTTTATATAGCGGAAGAAAACAATGCAGGCATTCAGATATTCGGACACGAACCTTTGGTAATGGCAAAAGCTGCAAAGATTATTTCCCGGTATAACCCCCTTTTTATTGACATTAATACGGGATGTCCCGCCAAGAAGGTGATTAAAAGCGGTTCGGGGGGCGGATTGCTCAGAGAGCTTGATAATATGAGAGAGGTGTTAAAAGCTGTTGTTGAAAACAGCGGAGTTCCGGTCACATGCAAAACACGTATTGGATTTAATGATGATTACAGTGACGAGATAATTGACATAATTCGAGAAACAGGTATTAAAACTATTGCCGTTCACGGTAGAACGGTCAAAATGGGATTTAAAGGAATAGCAAATTATAATTGGTGTAAGTATGCAAGCAAATTTGATGATACAAAATTTATATTGAACGGAGACATAGATTCTGCGCCTAAGGCGTTAAGCTTATTATCAGCTTACCCTGAAATGGATATAATGATAGGGAGGGGGGCATTGGGAAATCCTTTTATTTTCAATGATATAAAAAAAACCTTGGAAGGAAATACGGCGAAGGAAGTTTCTTTTGACATATGGTTATCCATAATTGAGAAACATTACAAATTAATGCTGGATTATTATGGAGATTATGGTATTATACTAATGAGGAAGCATATGGGCTGGTACTTAAAGGGAATGCCTCAATCAAAGAAGATTAAAGATTTTATATTTCGTTCAAATGATTACAATGAAATAATGAAGGTTTTGCAAAACTATGATAGAATTGCGTAATGTTGATTTTTTCTATGGCAAAAGAGCGATTTTTCAAGGGTTAAACCTTACAATCAAAGACGGAGAAAACACGCTTATTTTAGGCGATAACGGTTGTGGTAAGACAACGTTATGTAATATAATTGCCGGGATTTATCCTGTAGGAAGCGGTAATGTTGCAATCGACGGCGAAGATACGGCTTTTTGGAGAAAAAAGAAAATTCCCAAAGTCGGTATTTTATTTCAAAACCCCGATAATCAATTTATCAGATATAGAGTGGTTGATGAAATCGAGTTGTCATTTAAATATGTAACAAAAAAGAGAAACATATTTAAAACGGTTGAAGATGTCGTTAACTACTTTGATTTGTATGATATGAAGAATGTGCTTATAAATAATCTTTCCGGGGGAGAAAAACAGAAACTCGCACTCGCCTGTGTAATGGCAAACGAACCGGATTATCTGATTCTGGATGAACCATTCGCTCACCTTGATCCAATGAATGAGTCCAAAGTAAGGTTCTTGATTGACAAAATCAAAGATACCGTGACTGTAGTGGAAATCAGCCAAAAAAATTCTGAAACAGGTTACGAGAGATATATTTACATGAGAGAAGGCAAGATCATTTATGACGGAGATTATAAGGGATTGGTTATTTCCGGCCTTGTTACCACTGAAACATGTGAAGCCGAAGAATGGTTGAAATCGCTGAATATAAAGATTCCGGAAGATATCACGAGTAGAGATGAATTGTTAAAATTTATAGGGAACCTTTATGGTAAAAATTGAGAATGTTTGTTTTAATGCCGGTCGAAAGGAGATTTTAAAAGATGTTTCTTTGACTGTCAAAGGAGGAGAGATTCACGGGCTTTTAGGCCCAAACGGTTCAGGGAAAACGACACTTCTCGATATTATCGCAGGAGTTAAAAAAGCCACTTCCGGAGAGGTTATAAACGAGGATAGAACCGGCTACTTATTCCAATTCCCTGAAAGGAACATCTTTGCAGAAACGGTTTTTGACGAAATCGCTTTTTGGGGCAGGAATCTCAGTTTGGATAATATAGATGAAAGGGTAAAATACGCAATGGAGTCGGTGAAATTAGACTATGATAAATTTCATTCAAGAAGTCCTTTTTTGCTGTCATACGGTGAGAAACGAAAGGTGTCCATTGCCTCCATATTGATTGGTGAGCCTTCATTGATTCTTCTCGATGAGCCGGATGCAGGCTTATCGGAAAAGAGTAAAAAGGATATTGTTGAAGCGATATTAAATTTGAGAGAAAAAGGGGTATCTTTCATAATTGTTAGCCATAATCTTATGTTTTTGGGAGAATTAATTGAAAAAATTCACATTTTAACGGCGGGGAATATTAATTATGAGGGAAATTTTATCGACAGTCTCGAATTTTGTAAAAGAATAAATTACAAAATACCCGTTAAATATGAATTGATGTCAAAATATCCTGAAATAATAACAAATCCCAAGGGGTATTGACATATAATTTTGTTGGTAGTATAATAAAGATTGGTAATAAAAAGACTTATAGAAAAATAAAAAAAGTGCTTGACAACAATTAAAATATTTGTTATAACCTAAATCGCTTTTATAAATGTTCTTTGAAAATTGCATAAGATGAAGAGGATAAATGATCAAGCTACTAAGGGCATACAGTGGATGCCTTGGCATAGGTAGGCGATGAAGGACGTGGCTGGCTGCGATAAGCTTCGGGGAGCCGTCAAGCAGGCGTAGATCCGGAGATTTCCGAATGGGAAAACCCGGCAGAGGTAATGCTCTGTCATTGTCAGATGAATATATAGTCTGACAAGGCGAACCCAGGGAACTGAAACATCTAAGTACCTGGAGGAGAAGAAAACAAAATGTGATTTCCCAAGTAGTGGTGAGCGAACGGGAAAGAGCCTAAACCAGACCATGTGTAAGCCTGCACGCGTTGCATGGTTGGGGTTGTGGGAACAGTCTCGCTCTCAGTGCAGACGAGGGCAAGAAGTTACAAAATTCTATTTTAGCAGAATAAGTTCGAATACTTAACCGTAGAGGGTGATAGTCCCGTATGCGAAAAGGTAGAATCTTCTCGGCTGTTTCCCAAGTACCACGGAGCACGTGGAATTCTGTGGGAATCTGGGAGGACCATCTCCTAAGGCTAAATACTAACCTATGACCGATAGTGAACTAGTACCGTGAGGGAAAGGTGAAAAGTACCCCTAGCGGGGAGTGAAATAGAACTGAAACTGTATGTCTACAATCAGTAGGAGAGGTGTCAGGAGCTTCGGCTCCGAAACGTCTCGACTGCGTGCCTTTTGATTAATGAGCCGGCGAGTTACTGTATGCAGCAAGGTTAATTAGCTAAGCTAAGGAGCCGTAGCGAAAGCGAGTCTGAATAGGGCGTTTAGTTGCATGTAGTAGACCCGAAACCAGGTGATCTATCCATGGCCAGGATGAAGCGAAGGTAACACTTCGTGGAGGTCCGAACTAGTGGACGTTGAAAAGTCTTTAGATGAGCTGTGGATTGGAGTGAAAGGCTAATCAAACCTGGTGATAGCTGGTTCTCCCCGAAATAGCTTTAGGGCTAGCCTCGGATGGTTAGTAATGGAGGTAGAGCACTGAATGGGTGCGGGTGTCTAAAGACTTACCAAATCCAATCAAACTCCGAATGCCATTACTCAAAGTCCGGGAGTCAGGCAGCGACGGATAAGCGCCGTTGCCAAAAGGGAAACAACCCAGATCATCGGTTAAGGTCCCTAATGTAGGCTAAGTGGTAAAGGATGTGAAATTGCCAAAACAGCCAGGAGGTTGGCTTAGAAGCAGCCACCCTTTAAAGAGTGCGTAATAGCTCACTGGTCGAGTGGTTTTGCGCCGACAATTCTCGGGGCTAAAGTCTACAACCGAAACCGTGAAACATACTTTGTATGTTGGTAGGGGAGCGTTCCAGTGGGGGCGAAGTTTATTCGTAAGAATAGGTGGACCTGCTGGAAATGAGTATGCCGGCATTAGTAGCGATAAGAAATGTGAGAAACATTTCCACCGTAAGTCTAAGGTTTCCTGAGCAAGGTTAATCCGCTCAGGGTTAGTCGGGCCTAAGGCGAGGCCGAAAGGCGTAGTCGATGGACAACAGGTTAATATTCCTGTACTACCAAAATTGCGTTATTACGATGGGGTGACTCGGAAGGGTAAGTCGGTCAGCTGTTGGATTAGCTGATTCAAGCCTGTAGGTGGAGATCCCAGGCAAATCCAGGATCTCAATACACTGAGGGGCGATGTCGATCCGCTTGCGGAATAAAGCGACTGATCCCATGCCGACAAGAAAAACCTCTAAGGAGTAGTTTTGGTACCCGTACCGCAAACCGACACAGGTAGACGAGGCGAATAGCCTAAGGTGCTCGGGTGATTCCTCGTTAAGGAACTCGGCAATTTAACCCCGTAACTTCGGGAGAAGGGGTCCCGTCCTCGGTGAAGTTTATACAAATGGAGCTTTGGGCGGGCGCAGAGAAATGGTTCCAGCGACTGTTTACCAAAAACACATGTCTCTGCTAAGTCGTAAGACGATGTATAGGGACTGACACCTGCCCGGTGCCGGAAGGTTAAGGGGAGGGGTTAGTAGTCTTCGGACTGCGAAGCTCTGAACCGAAGCCCCGGTAAACGGCGGCCGTAACTATAACGGTCCTAAGGTAGCGAAATTCCTTGTCGGGTAAGTTCCGACCTGCACGAATGGTGTAACGACTGGAACGCTGTCTCAACGAGGAGCCCGGTGAAGTTGAAGTGGCGGTGAAGATGCCGCCTACCCACGGCTGGACAAAAAGACCCCGTGAACCTTTACTACAACTTGACACTGAGTCTTGGCAATGTATGTGTAGGATAGGTGGGAGGCTTTGAAGCAGGGACGCCAGTCCTTGTGGAGCCAACCTTGAAATACCACCCTTATATTGTTGGGATCCTAACCTGTTCCCGTGAATCCGGGTCAGGGACACTGTCAGGCGGGTAGTTTGACTGGGGCGGTCACCTCCAAAAAGGTAACGGAGGTGCGCAAAGGTTCCCTCAGCGTGGTCGGCAATCACGCGTAGAGTGTAAAGGCATAAGGGAGCTTGACTGTGAGAGCGACGGCTCGATCAGATGCGAAAGCAGGTCTTAGTGATCTGGTGGTTCCGTATGGAAGGGCCATCACTAAACGGATAAAAGGTACTCCGGGGATAACAGGCTAGTCTTGCCCAAGAGTTCATATCGACGGCAAGGTTCGGCACCTCGATGTCGGCTCGTCGCATCCTGGGGCTGGAGAAGGTCCCAAGGGTTGGTCTGTTCGCCCATTAAAGCGGCACGC
>WFRF01000167.1 GCA_015486655.1 Caldifarciminota bacterium
ATTAACGAAGCGGGACTCCCTGACTATATTAAGATTCACAATTACGAATTTTCATTGATCTATTCGGACACATACTCCCTTAAAACTGTTACGGGACTATTTGAAAATGAGGTAAAAATATTTAAGTGGGGCGGTTATTACAACAGATCCATTTATCGATATCATGAGGAGGATTTTACGGACATCTTAAACGAATATGAATTTCCCCAAGGCAAAAACATCATTCTGCCTCCTCTGAATTTAACAAAAAGAGAAATCAACTGTTTTGTTGAAACGGCACGCTTGTTTCGCATATTCAAATACGACACGAACTTTATTATAATTGCCAATGATGATACAACGAAATTAGAGGAAGACATACCCGATTTGAAAGTTATCCACCCGAAAAATCGCTTTCACACTGCGGTACTTTACAATAATTCCACGGCTGCCGTAATCCCCGCAGAGATGCCATCTCCCTCGAGCGTTATATTTGAACTCGTTGCAAGCGGCGTAAAGGTGCTTACCAAACAACACGGTTTTCTAAACGAATTCAAGATACCCCGTCTCTTTACCGTAAATAATCTCGATTCCAAGGAGTTGGCACAGGGAATAATAGAGATGCTGGACAGCCCCGAATTCACAAAGGAAGAGCTGAAAGATGTTAAAAGGTATTCCTTTCAGGACAGCTTCACCGATTTTTTAAAGATTATAGAGGAACATATATGAACATTGAGCAGATCGTTGATTCTTTGAAATCCAACGACTCATTTATGAGAAATGTTACAAAATGGGAGACCGTACCCGAAAAAGAGGGGGTATACGAAAACATCCCCGAAAACTTGGCTCCCCCGTTAAAAGAGGCTCTCAACAAAAACAATATTTTCGAACTCTACAAACATCAAAAGGAAGCCATTGACCTCATTACCCGAGGCAAAAACACAGTCATCGTTACCCCAACCGCATCGGGGAAAACACTCTGTTACAATATCCCCGTTATGAATTCCTTTATGGAAGACAACTCCGTCAGAGCCCTATACCTCTTCCCCACAAAAGCCCTTTCTCAGGATCAGCTGCATGAACTTCTGAACCTCAACGAGCTTACAGGTGCAGGTTTGAAGGTGTTTACATTTGACGGCGACACGCCTGTCAGCGCCCGAAAAGCCATAAGAAATGTGGGCAATGTCGTAGTTACAAATCCCGATATGCTTCATCAGGGAATTTTGCCCAATCATACCAAGTGGAGCAGATTATTTTCCAATTTAAAATACGTAATCATAGATGAGATGCACCAATACAGGGGTGTGTTCGGAAGTCATGTTGCAAATGTCATAAGGCGTTTAAAGCGTATCGCAAACTTTTACGGCTCCAATCCCGTTTTCATTCTATCTTCCGCCACAATAAAAAATCCCAAAGAGCTGGCTGAAAAATTAATTGAGGAGGAAGTTTCCCTCGTATCGAAGAGTTATGCACCAACGGGGAAAAAGCACTACATTCTTTATAATCCCCCTATTGTGAATTATGAATTGGGTATTCACGCATCTTACATAAAGGAATCGGTGAGGATTGCAGAGCATTTTATGAGAAACGATATAAAGACCATAATCTTTGTCCGCACAAGGACAGCCGTGGAACTCCTCACTACCTACCTCAAAGAAAAGGCAAAAAGACTGCACAAAAATCCGGAGATTATACAGGGTTACAGGGGCGGATATCTTCCTCTTGAGCGGCGTAAAATAGAAAAGGATTTGAAAGAGGGAAAAATAACAACGGTAATAAGCACCAATGCACTTGAACTCGGCATCGATATAGGAGGGCTGGATGTTTCTATAACAGCCGGTTATCCCGGAACCATAACGAGTTTTCTTCAACAATCGGGAAGAGCCGGAAGGCGTAACTCCACGGCGATATCCATAATCGTGGCTTCAAGCGCTCCCATTGACCAATTCATGGTAAACCATCCCGATTATTTTTTGAAGAATTCTCCCGAATTAGGAGTGGTAAATCCCAACAATCTCATAATTCTCATCAACCATATAAAGTGTGCGGCATTCGAACTCCCCTTCACGGACGAAGAGAAATTCGGCGTTGAAACCACATCCGACATATTGAAATATCTCGAGGATAACGGCGTACTACATCATGCCGAAGGTAAATGGCATTGGACCGAAGCGATCTATCCGGCGGAAGAGATAAGTCTGAGGAGTGCGACTACTGAAAACTTTGTTATTGTAGACGTAACAAACACCCCCGGAAACGTAATAGGAGAAATGGATTATTTCAGCGCTCCAATGCTTCTCCATAAAGATGCTATTTATATACACAGGGGTATTCAATATCATGTGGATAATCTCGACTGGGAGAGAAAAAAAGCTTATGTAAAAAAGGTCGATGTGGACTATTACACCGATGCTGAGATGAAAACCACAATCGATGTGCTTCACGGCGACGAGGAAAAAGACTTCGGATTCGGAACACTGAATTTCGGTGACATAAGTGTTCGAAGCACACCTACAATATTTAAAAAAATCAAATTGTTCACACACGAAAATATCGGCTGGGGTAAAATAGAATTGCCGGAACTCGAAATGGATACCAGCGCCGTATGGATTGCTCTGAATTACAATCACGAGGAAAACGACATGAGTGAAGACGAATTTGTAG
>WFRF01000168.1 GCA_015486655.1 Caldifarciminota bacterium
ACCTTTGCTGTTTACAATGGACCTCACATCTTTAATGTCCGACAAAGGAAAACCGTCTGTCAAATTTACATGTAATCCGTATGAAGCGTTTGGATGTTTGTTATAAAATTCTCTGAATTTTTCCGGAGAATAATTAAAATTAACTATAACCGAAACGGATGTTACTATACCTCTGTCAACAAGTTCTCCTATACCCTCATTTATTTTATCATTCAGGAAAAGATCATCTGCGTTAATTATAACTCTTTTCATTTTTTCCCCGTTTTTTCGAATGGGAATAAAACCCCGCCCACAAGGCTTGTAACCGCGGTAATTGTAAGATATGAAAGAGAAAAGAGCAATGCTATTTCTTTTGAGATGCCTATCCTGCCGAAAAAATACACGTATGCTCCTTCTCTGACCCCCAATGCATTTATGGATATGGGAATCATACTTAAAACGCTTATAATCGGTATGTAAACAAAAAAGAATATATAGTTCATTTGAATATTATACATTTTTGCAATGGTAATGTTCATGACGATTATCGTTGTTTGCATAAGGAGCGAGACACAAAAAGCGACAAACATCCTCTTTTTATGTCCTGAAAATTCATGAAACAATTTATAAAAATCGACTATTTCATTTCCTATGTTTTTATATTTTATTTTAAGAACCAACGGTTTGAACTTAATAAGAAACCTCTTATTGAAAGCCATGAAAAATAACAGTATCATTACCAAAAGAAGCAGTGAAGCATATATAACAAGTTTCCCGCCCATCTTCATATAACCTACAATCAGGGCACCTATAAAAGCATAGAAAAACAAACCTGTTATTCCTATAATCCGTTCAACAAGGACTGTCGAAGCAACCTCTTTAAGGCCGTGCTCCTTCATATAAACGGTTCTCACCGTATCAAGTCCGATGGACGAAGGAAGAAAATTGTTAAAAAAGAACCCTATTATATACACCCTGTACAGCTTCCATATGCCTGCATTCACATTGTGAGTTTGCAAGAGTATTTTCCATCTTAATGCATTGAAATATATCAAAACAAAAGACAAAACAAATGCGGAAACAAGCCAACCGTACTTAATTGTTTTTAAATGTTGTACAATAGGTTCAAAATCGATACGCCTCAGTATGAGGTACATAAGAACAATAGCAATTATAACTCTTAAAATATTGAGAGATATGTTTTTAACCCTATCTGCCATACTCCAGTCTCTCAATAAGAAATTCGGGTAATCCCAATTCTCTCATCATTCTTTGAGTTTCCTTAAAATCGTATTTAATACGCTTAATTTCAATTGAAGCCTTATCGGTATCAAAAACGGCATAAGATAACCTGTTATCCCCGTCCCTGGGCTGCCCTACACTGCCAACATTAACCAAATATTTAGCGCCGGGCTTCATTTCCATTTTCCCGCCAAGCATTCGCATATCATCATCTTTCAGCTCCGCTATGAACGGGACATGCGAATGCCCTATAAAAGTTACTTTATGCTTCTGCTCTTTCAATATATAATACATTTGAGCCTTGCTCATGATATAACCCCATGATTCAGGCGCATACGGGCTTGCATGGACAAACAAAATATCATCAATCTTGTCTGTTAACGGTAGTTTACAAATATAATCATACTGAAGTTCGGGGATTATTTTTTTTGAAATGTATATAGCTTCTCTGGCGTACTCATTGAATTTGTTAAGGTCGGAATCATTACAGAGGGCACTGTCGTGATTTCCTTTTATGGAAATGTCTGTATTTTTTTTCACCCAGTCGATACATTCAACGGGATTCGGCCCGTATCCTATGATATCTCCGAGAGAAGCGATTTTATCACAGGTCCCCAAATTATTCACTGCAGTTTTCAGTGCCGGTAAGTTTGCGTGAATATCCGAAACAATTGTTATAATCATAGCTACGTGTTATAGTCACCTTTAGCTATTTTGTCAAGTATGCCGTTGACAAATCTGCCCGCATCGTCGCTTGAGAACTTCTTGGCAATTTCTATATATTCATTCATTGTGACCTTGGGAGGTATATCCGGGAAATATACGATTTCAGCCACTCCAAGTCTCAAAATATTCTTATCTATAAAAGTCATCCGATCCATTCTCCAATTTATTGCAACCTTGGCGATAAGCTCATCGATATTTTCAATGTTGTTAATCGTTTTCATAATAATTTTTTGCATAAATTCATACAGTTCCGAACCCAATTCCCTGTTTTTTATATCGATTAATATTTCCTCTATGGGGTCCCCCATCAGGTCATATCTGTATAACGCTTCCAGTGCCAATTCTCTGGCTTTTCTTCTGGATCCCATTTTTATTTTTTGTTAATTTTTTTTATAAGATCTGCCATTTCTATAGCTGTCATTGCAGCGTCAAAGCCTCTGTTCCCCATTTTTGTCCCGGCTCTGTCAATGGCTTGCTCAACAGTGTCTGCAGTAATAATACCGTAAGTTACGGGTATTTTAGAATCTCCTGCTACACGCGCTATCCCTTTGGTTACTTCCGCCGATACGTAATCAAAATGAGGCGTTTCCCCTCTTATTACCGCTCCGAGGCAAATAACCGCATCATATTTGCCGCTTTTTGCCGTTATACCTGCAACCTGTGGTATCTCGAAAGAACCCGGCACTCGTATAATCGATACGTTATCCTCGCTCCCGTTATGCCTGACAATACAATCAATAGCCCCGTTGACCAATTTTTCAGTAATAAAATCATTAAATCTTGATGTAATTAAGGCGAATTTTAAACCTTTTGCATTCAACTTACCTTCTATGTTCATATTTCCTCCTAAACTTTTTTCAGATAATGGCCTAATTTATCCTTTTTCGTTTTTAAGTATTTATAATTAATTTCGTTCGGACATATTTCAATTGGGACTCTTTCTGTTATTTTCAAACCGTATCCTTCCAGTCCCACTATCTTTTTCGGGTTATTGGTGAGCAATCTCATGGAGGAGATTCCCAAATCTACCAAAATTTGCGCGCCTATACCGTAATCACGCATATCCGGGGGAAATCCGAGCTTTTCATTGGCTTCCACAGTGTCAAATCCCTCATCCTGCAAGTGATACGCTTTTATCTTATTGGTAAGACCTATTCCCCTTCCCTCCTGGCGCATATATACAAGAACACCCAATCCCTCTCTTTCAATCATCTCCATTGAAGAGTGCAATTGATCGCCGCAATCACATTTTAAACTCCCCAAAATATCACCTGTCAAACATTCCGAATGAACCCTCACGAGAACATTCTCTTTTCCTCTGACATCCCCTTTTACAAGTGCCACATGTTCCTTGTTGTCTATGGAGTTCGAGTAAACTATAATGTGAAAATTCCCGTATTTAGTCGGTAATTCCGCTTCGGCTTCTCTTTTAACGAGCTTAGCGCTTTTAAGCCTGTACTCTATGAGGGATTGAATTGTAATTATTTTCAGATTGAATTTTTCGGCTATTTTTACAAGTTTGGGCAATCTTGCCATATTACCGTCTTCATCCATTATTTCACAAATAACACCGGCAGGTTTCATCCCTGCGAGGCTTACGAGATCCACAATAGCCTCAGTATGTCCCGCTCTTCTGAGTACTCCCCCCTTTTCAGCCATAAGGGGAAAAACATGACCCGGTTGAGCAAGATCTTTAGGTTTTGTTTTCTCGTCAATTGCTACCTTTATCGTATGCGCCCTGTCAAAAGCCGATATCCCCGTTGTAGTTCCTTTCTTTGCATCAATACTCACAGTGAAAGCCGTTCCAAGTTTAGATGTGTTGTTTTCAACCATCAAACGTAAACCGAGTTCTTTCAATCTATCCTCTGTCATTGACAAGCATATAAGCCCCCTGCCTTCCTTTGTTAAAAAGTTAATTTTCTCCGGAGTAACGAGCTCTGCAGCCATCGCAAAATCCCCCTCATTTTCACGATTTTCATCATCGACAATTATAACAAACTCTCCCTTTTTTATCGCTTCAATGCCTTCTTCTACCGTATTAAGTTTATACATCACTACCTCTTTATAAAATTTTCAATATACTTGCCTATAATATCCAGTTCCACATTTACCATATCACCGGGATTTAATCGGTTTAAATTGGTTCTCTTTTGTGTTTCGGGAATTAAAGAAACTGAAAAAGATGACAAATCGATATCTTTAACTGTGAGACTTACACCGTTAATGGCTATGGAACCTTTTTTCACTACATATTTTTTATATTGCGAAGGTAAATTAAATTTTACTATTTTTGCATAACCCTCTGTTCTAATCGAATCGACTTTTGATGTAAAATCGATATGACCGTAAACAAGATGTCCGTCCAGCTTATCTCCCACTTTGAGCGATTTTTCAAGATTTACGCTTCTGTTTTTCAGTTTTGTCCCCTGTTTCAATATCGTTCTGTCCAATGTCTCTTTCATTGCAAAGACCATAAATCCGTTGTTTTCCGTTTTTGTAACGGTAAGACAGGCTCCGTCCACTGCAATACTGTCACCCGTATTTATTCCATCTAAAAAGCTCTTATCTACGGTAATATTCATATACATGCCATTGCCTTCAATTCTAACTGATTTGATAACCCCGATACCGTTAATTAATCCTGTGAACATACGGTTCCCTGAATATAAAAATCGTTATCAAATTTATCTGTTTCTTCTATATTTATTTCCAAAGGATTATTCACATAGCGCGGCGTTATCTTCCCAAAGGCTGGTATTCCTTTTCCGAATATTTTTGGGGCATAGAAAAGTGACAGTCTGTCGGCATATTTATAATCTATAAACTGAGAAAATACGGAAGCTCCTCCCTCGACCAAAACACTCATTATTTTCATTTGATAGAGATTTTTTACTATAAAATCGACGGGGACTTCATCCCTCTTTTCATTTACGATTACTTTTGCATTCAGATTTTCAATTTTTTCTATCTTTTCCCTGTCCGCATCTTTGCCACAAAAAATTATTGTGCTTCCCGTTGTTTTGAAAATATTCGAATCCAAAGGTATGTTCAATTTTTTTGAAACCACTATTTTGTAAAAGGGGCGTTTTTTTTCATAATTTCTCACATCAAGGTGCGGATTATCGTGGCGTACCGTTTGAGCTCCCACAAGAACCGCATCATTTATAAACCTGAGATACATGGAATATTCCCTGGATTTCTCATTTGTAATCCATTTGCTGTCTCCCCTCAAGTCCGCCAATTTGCTGTCAAGAGTCATTGCCGCTTTTAATGTGAAAAACGGCCTTTTTTCCTTTATAAAATGATTATAAAAAACATTTAATTTTTTTGCTTCATCTTCCAATACCCCCACTTCAACATCAATACCTGCACTTTTGAGCTTTTTTATGCCCCTACCGTTTACTTTCGGATTAGGATCTACCTGCCCGATAACCACTCTCTTGAATTTCTCTTTAATAATCCTATCGGTACATGGCGGGGTGTTTCCGTGAACGGTGCACGGTTCTAGGTTTACATATATTGTCGCACCCTCTACTTTCCCGTTTGCATCGTTTATGGCATTTATTTCCGCATGATTTTTCCCATATTCTTCGTGATATCCTTTGCCTATTATTGTACCGTCTTTAACGATAATCGCGCCTACAAGAGGATTAGGCGATACCTGCCCTTCCCCCTTCTTTGCCAGTTCCAGAGCCATCTTCATATAATGTTTATCCATAATACACTCCTTTAAAAAAACCCCTCTTCAGGGGTTATTTACTCTTCTCCCATCCAGACTTTAACTGTCGGTCCCGGAGTTTCACCGGATCGTGGCATCTGCCTTGCGGACTTTACCGCCGGTTTGGAATTCCACCAAACCCTGAAGAGTTTACTTATTATAATTGATATATGATAAAAGTCAATACATAATAAGTAAGAAGTAGTAGATAGGTGTAAACATATTAACCACCTAATGGGAACAAAGGAAGTGGCAAAGGAGAAGCGAGTGAGCAAAAAACAATATCCTCTTGGAGAGGTAGAAATAGAGAAGCCTCAAATAGGAATGAATATAGCCGCCCACCTTCTACTGAG
>WFRF01000169.1 GCA_015486655.1 Caldifarciminota bacterium
AGCAATAATCTTTCCTCTGTCAATGATAATCAGCCTGTCGCACAGATATTCCGCCTCTTCCATATAATGCGTTGAAAGAACAATGGTTTTTCCTTCATTTTTCACACTTTTCATAACATCCCATATGTGCCTTCTTGCCTGCGGATCGAGTCCCGTTGTGATTTCATCGAGAAACAGTATTTCAGGGTTGTTAACCATGGCTATAGCCACAAACAACCGTTGTTTCTGCCCTCCAGAGAGGCTTGAAAAGTAGTTGTTTTTCTTCTCTGCAAGATTCATCTTTTCAAGGAGAATTCTCCAGTCTATATTTGTTTTGTAGAACGATGAAAACAAATCCAGAGCTTCCCATACCTTTATTCGCGGGGGAAGGGAAGATTCTTGCAGTTGAATACCGATTTTATCCTTTATATATCCAAGATCCGATCTGTTGTTCTTTCCAAGTACATATATTTCCCCCTCTTCATACGGCAATAATCCTTCTATACTCTCAAGTGTCGTAGTTTTTCCCGCTCCGTTGGGACCGAGAATGCCGAAAATTTCTCCCCTGTCCACAGAGAACGAAATACCTCTTACAGCCTCTAACTCCCCGTATCTCTTTTGCAGATTTTTAACTTCCAGAACCATTGCGCCTCCTTTCCTGTTTACAGAAACATACCAAATATAATATAATTGAGAAATGATTTTGTGACGGAATGCAAAATAGGGCGATGAACGACATTCACCGGCGTGAATTTGCATTTTATCATGGGATTTTTACAGTTTGTCGCTTTTTTCTTGAGCATTTGAAGATATGCATGTATATTCGGAGAGAATAAAAGGAGGTAATATGAAACACAAAACATTTATTCTGACACTCACACTCTTCGCACTGTTTTTCTCTTTGCAAGCCAAGGATTTCTCTACCGGGGGATTCGGAGGTTTTACATTCTCGGGAATCTACAATGATTACGGCAATCTAAACACAAATCTACAGGCAACAGGTTATTCAACCATTAACAAGGGGATATATTACGGTAAAGACGGTAGCGGATACGGCATTTTTAACAGTATTATGATAGGCGGAAGTTCCGTGTCGTCCGTAGTATCAACAGAGAATAATACAAATTCAATTAACATTACTTGTAAAGGCAGCTACTTTGATCTTGGCTATCTTTTTTCACCTGTTAAGTATGTAAGCCTCTTCCCCCTGCTTGGGCTCGGCTCAATGACATATTCCCTTGACCTGAGGCCTACCATAGGAGATACCTATTTCGACTCCGTTCTTGTAAATCCCGGCAGAGTAACAAAAATAAGCAAAACGAGTTTTTCAATGGCATTATCGGGAAATATTCTGTTCAAAATCCCACTATTTTCACAGTACTCTTTTATCGGAATAATGGCAGGAGGAGGTTATGCTCTGTCTCCCTCCTTCGGCGCATGGAAGACGGAGGATGGCGCACAGGTTAATAACGGTCCCGCAATACCTTTCGGCGTACCATTTGGCAGATTATCGGTTGTTTTCGGCGGAGGAATGCTTTAAATCAGGTGACGGCTAACCCGTCACCTTCAATTCGGAGGCAATATGAGATTATACTTTTCCAGCGGCATTTTTTGGGGTATCGTATTCATCCTTATAGGAATACTGTTCCTTATAAAAAACTACACAAACATATCCATTCCCATATTCAGGACAATTATCGGGCTTTTGATAATTTATTGGGGGTTTAGCATTATTTTCGGAGGATTTTCCAAACACAGCAGTTCGGATGCGGTTTTTTCCAACAACACTGTAAATGCGGATAATGGGAATAAAGGGTACAACACTGTTTTTGGAAAAAGCATTATTAATTTTACCGATACTTCATTAACCGAGACACGAAAAGTAAACATTAATGTCGTATTCGGCGAAGGAATTATTCGGATTAACAAGGATATACCGATAAAAGTGAATTCCAACAGCGTGTTTTCCGGTATTGTAACACCTGATGGAGACGCTGCTTCACTTGGATCTTCAACATATACTAACAATCTGTTTGATGAAAACAAGCCTTACTTGGATATAGATTTGAATGTTGTTTTTGGAAGTGCTAAGATAGAAGAAATCTGATTGCTATGCAAAAACGCTCTTAATTCTTTCAAGCCCTTCTTTTAACATGGATCGGGGGCAACCTATATTAATACGCTCGAATCCCTCGCCTCCCGGTCCGAAAACCCTTCCGTCGTTTAAACCTATACGAGCCTTTTCCCTTAGAAGTTTGTTTACTTTATCGGCACTGTATCCCGTTGCCCTGAAATCCAACCAAACGAGGTAAGTCCCCTCGGGAATTATGATTTTCACATTCTTTATATTCTTGTTGAAATAATCAATTAAATAGCTTAAATTATCCTCTAAATAAATTATGAGTTCCTCCAACCACCCCTCCCCGTGTCTGTAACAGGCTTCTGTTGCCTCTATGCCAAATAAGTTCCCCAAATGCAACCCCATGGCATGCATTTTGTTAACATAATCATTGTACAGTTTTTCGTTGGGAATTATAACCGCTGAATTCAAAAGTCCGGCAATATTGAATGTTTTACTCGGTGCAATAAATGTTATGGTTCTTGCAGCCATATCCGGAGAGATCGAAGCAATGGGAATATGTTTGTGTCCGCTGTAAACTATATCGGAATGTATCTCATCGGATAGAATGACAATATCATTTTTATCACAGATGTCACCAAGTGTAAAAAGTTCTTCTTCCGTCCATACCCTCCCTACGGGGTTATGAGGACTACACAAGATCAACATTTTCGTACCGGAATCGATCTTATTTTTTAAATCATCAAAATCCATTTTGTATCTTCCATTTTCCAGTTTCAGGTTGTTCAAAACGAGTTGTCTTCCGTTTTCTCTTACTATATCAAAAAACGGAGTATAAACAGGTGGTTGAATTACAATTTTGTCTCCGGGTTTTGTAAAGGTCAGAATCGATAGAGCCAGCCCTGCAACAATACCGGGCGAATCGGTCAACCAACGACGACTAATTTCCCAGTTGTGCCTTATTTTCACCCAATTAATTATGGCATCATAATAACTGTCAGATCTCCCCGTATAACCGTATATTCCGTGCCTTGCCCTTCTCTTTATGGCGCTTATAACAGGCTCCGGAGCTTTAAAATCCATATCTGCAACCCACATGGGCAAAATGTTTTTCACCCCGAGAAATTTATCGGTAAAATCCCACTTTATGGAATTTGTCCCGATTCGTCCGATTTCTTCATCAAAATTATATTTCATAAATTACTCCGTTTACAAATATTACAATTTATATCCGTTTTTTTCAAGTCAAAGGAAAAGATAATAATCCCGCCTCAATCCGGAATCTCACTCTGATGTTGAACCAAGTTCAGCATGACACTTAAATATTTCCAACTTCTAACTTCTTAGTTCTTACTTATTTGGTAAGAGGGGTAGACTGACGAATTTCAGGATGGGGTGTTCTGAAATAAGTAAGAAGTGGGAACTAAGAACTGAGAAATAAGGAGTTAGAAGAGGGAAGCAAGAAGTTATCTGGTAACATTATTAAATACCCCTCAGTCCGGTAAAACCGGGCAGCTCCCCTAAAAGTGGAGCAGCTATGTTTAGAAATAAGGAAAAAGTAAGAAGTGAGAGATTAAATATGTAATTGATTATCTATTTTTTCCTTATTTCTTACTTGCGTGAAATTTCTATATTACAATAAAGTGGTAAGTATGTTCATGCCGATATTCACTGCCCGGGATAACCGCTTGCAAACATATCATTTTTTTTATACAATATTTTGAGGAGAAGAAATGGAAGTATTTAGAAAGGTCCCGATTTTCAAAGATTTAAAAGACGATGAACTATATCAGGTTCTCGCCCTTGCCGAAAAAAAGACGTTTAAACCTGAGGAGAAAATATTTGCCGAAGGGGATAAAGGGGACGGTTTCTATATTATTTTGAAAGGAGAAGTAAGAATAAGCATGTTGCTTGAAGGAATAGGAGAAGAGTTGTTGATGCTCTTAAAGGAAAATGATTATTTCGGTGAGATGAGTTTAATCGATGACCAACCCAGGTCGGCAAATGCCATATCCGATAAAGAAACAACATGCATGTTTATAGAAAAAAATAAATTCGCCAATTTTCTTCACAGCGATATCTACATAGAAAATAAAATTATTAACGGATTTTTAAAAGAATTATCCCGCAGAATGAGAAACACCGATAACAAAATGAAAAATATACTTTTATTGATGAAATCTTTTTAAGATTCTATTTTTGATTTGCTTTATATGCTTTGTAAATACAAAAAGCCAAGCCGCCAAAAAGAACACCAAATCCCAGAATAAGCATAATCCATGCAGATGCAGACATTTTATTCACCCACCTTTTTTGAACGTATGACGGAAAGCACTACGGCAATTATAAGAGTAATAATCAATATGGACATTCCAACAAACAGCGACGCTCTGGAGTATCCCCCGTAAGGTTTTATAATTTCATCCCTTATATTCCAGATTAAAATAACAATCAGGACAACGGGAATCAGATACTTAATCATTGCATCCCACCATTTCCCTATGGAAAAATCGGATCTTTCATTTGCATAGATTCTTAACCTTTTCGGACCGACAATATATCCGACAAATAACGTTTCAAGCACCCCAATAATCAAAAGACCGTAAACGGAGAGATAATGATCGAATATATCCAACCAATATAATCCTGATTTGGTGGAAAACAGGATTCCGAGAACAATTGCAATCGCGGCAATAATAAAATTCATTACGGGTCTTGAAATTTTCCACCTTTCAACAGCTGCCGATGAAAAGGCTTCAACGAGAGAAAAAGCCGAATCAATTCCCAATGTCAGAAGCATTAAGAAAAACAGAATACCGAATATCTCTCTTGCAAAGGGAAAAAGATTTATAATTGCAGGATACGTTACAAATGCAAGTCCGGGACCACTGGCTACAACTTTGCCAACGGGGACACCTCTTTGCAGTGATAAATATCCCAATGTTGAAAATATAGCGATGGAAGCAAGCAAACTTGTGGCGCTGTTTGCAAAACCAATAAGAAAAGCATTGTTGACAATATCAGACTTTTTAGGAAGAAATGAGGCATAAGCTATCATTACACCGAAACCTATGCTGAGAGAAAAAAAGATTTGAGAATATGCGTTAATCCACACCTCGGGGCTTTTAAGAGCGGCAAAATTAGGGGTAAATAAAAATGAAAGACCTCTCATTGCCCCCGGTAGCGTAATCCCTCGAATGATAAGTATAATTAATATTATCCATGGAAAAACAACTGTAACATACACCACCTTCCCGACACTTTTAACCCCTTTTATTATACTGAAATAGATCCAAATCCAAATGGCTATTAGCCCTATAAAAATTGGCCACACAACTCCTCCTATTTGAGAAGGAGATTTTGACAGATGCAACAGATTGTTGAAAAAATAACTGTCCGTGGACGTCCCCCAGGCAAGGTTAAAGGATTTCCCGAGGTATATCAGGGACCATGACATTATAACGGCATAATAAATAACAATGCTCATGCCGATTAGAACAGCCCACCAACC
>WFRF01000170.1 GCA_015486655.1 Caldifarciminota bacterium
AACAGCCGAATACGTATAATCGTATTTAACACTGTCATCCGCCGCCAAATCAAATGTATCCGCCGGGACGGAATCATAGGGAGTTCTATGAAGATATATAATCGATTTCGCACTATCTCTATCCGTCACTCCGTATCTGAAATAAAACTCGTATGTTTCTTCTCCCGTTATCTCATCAATATGATAATTCGTATTAACAACCATTTTATCATAAGGATAAAAATATTCCACGGAAGGTGCCGTATTATCAAGATACAAATTCGCAGTCAAAGTGTCGGATATATTACCGACTCTATCCCGTGCATAGTACCGAATTGTATAAAGCGAGTCATTCCCGTTGAGATTTATCGGGTCATCAGTAAAAGGAACAAATGTTCCGTGCAAATTGTAGAATACGGAATCCGTTCCCGATAAACTGTCGGTGGAGGTTAGGAATATTTTGCTCGCCGAAGAAACGAAAAGTGTATCATTCTCCGTAAAATGCGGGCCCGAAACATTCATATTTATATCAGGCGATGTATTGTCCACAAAGAAAGAATCCGTCAACGAATCCGAATTCCCGAGTATATCAACGGCATACACATAGAGACTATGTCTCCCTTCGGCAAAATTATCACATTTTATAGTAGCACTATACGGAACGTAGTTACCATCATCAATCCTGTAGAATATCGAATCCGTCCCCGAATAGTTATCACTGCAACTTATAACAATTTCGGAATTACGGGAAACATAGACCGAATCACTATAATATGCATCGGTATAATTCAAATTTATCGCAGGAGGCGTATTATCTATACAATAATTGAGATTCAACGTATCCGTATTGCCTGCATTATCCTCGGATTCTATGAAAAGATTCAAATATCCCTCAACAAAGGATGAAAAATCCATTTCAAACGTATCGGGAAGATAAACGGTATAAAAATTATTGATCTTACATCTGTTTTCATATATGCCCGAAGAAGTGTCACGAAACAACAACCTGAGTTTTGTGGAATCGTTCACAAAAACAGTGGAATCGACAATGGTATAATTCCCCATTAATGTATCGGAAATAACCGGAGGCGTATTATCAATATTTAAAATCGCAGTGTCTTCCCTTGAGTTCCCCAATTTATCCTCAATCTTCACGCGGAGGGAATTAAGCCCCTGATTAATCCCGTTCAACCGGATATTCCCCGTATAAGGTATTAATTCATTGTTATTTAGTGCATATAATAAACTGTCAATTCCCACATAATCGTCATAACCGGATAATCTTATATCACTCTTGCCCGAAATGTAGGTGGTGTCGTCTTTTATGATGTGCTCTCCTATGGGAATAACGGAATCTTCCGGTGCACTGTCGTCAAGACAAATTTTCACCGAGTCATACGAGACATTATCAACATTGTCCTTTGAGCGGAGTTCAATATTATAATACCCGTCGGGAAAGGAGAGAAAGGTAATATCAAAAGAATCCGATATATCCGACCACCCGAGGTTGTTAATCCTATAACTGTTGGTTAAAACTCCGCTCAAAGAATCGGAGAATTTGGATATGAGAAAGGATGACGATCTAATATAATCAACGGAATCCGTATGTACATTATTTCCGTTTATAAAGCATTTTATCATAGGATTCGTTTCATCAAGTGTATAAGATGAGGAGTCAGCAAATATGTCTCCCATATAATCGATTATTTTCATATGAATATTATGCTTTCCCTCTCCGAACCCGCTCAATGAAAACGGTCCGGTATAAGGGCGATAACCGGAATTATCAATTTTATACAACATGGAATCTATGCCGGCGGCACTATCGGATACGGATATTCCTATTAGTGTTGTATCACATACATACCCGTTATACTCGGGACCTATTGTAAAAAATTCGGCGCTCATACTATTGCTTACAACATCGATACGGTAATTTTCGGATGATATATTTCCCACATTATCGTAACCGTATACAATGAGGTTATGGTGACCCTCTTTATTTATATTAAACGGCGCGGTATAAGGGTGTTCAACACCGTCCAGTTTGTAATTCACATACTTTACTCCCGAACCTTGATCCGAGCAAACAATTTCAATCAATGAAGAGGTATCAATGGTTATTCCGCCCCTGCGACGCACTTTTTTCCCAATAATTTCCAATGAAATTGTAGGAGCCACATCGTCCGTAAACAGTTTCTCAATCGCCGTAACGCCTTTTTGCTGAAGATTATTTACTGCATACGCCGAAACCTCGTGCATCCCACCGGATTCTATATTTATAGGTCCGTTATACTTCAAATATTTACCGGATTCTCCTAATATTTTGTAATAAATTGCTTTTGTGCCGACAAATGTGGTATCCGCGGACAAAGACACCGATGCATCGGGGGATATGAAAACCGTATCCCCCGATACATAGTGCAAGGAATATGAAAAGTGGATGTGTGGGATTATCTTATTTATATAAATTTTACAGGCTTCTTCTCCCGTTTCATTCCCGGCAATATCTCTCCCTCTGTAATGCAGAATCGCACTGTCAGGGACAGTTGAACAATCAATCGCCCCTGAATACGCCTGCCATCTTTCTTGCCAGGGACCATGTGGACCGTATGTATGCATATAATACTCCGAATGCGTTTTGCCTGCGTCAGTGGTATTGATCACTATTTTTCCGCTGTCCGTTAAACAGAGGACTCCGTTTTTCATAAAATATACCGGTTCGCCTTCTATGTTCAAGACAGGTGCCGTTTTATCAATTGTAAAGTCATAAACATAGTTACTTGTATTTGCCGCATTGTCTTTGGCAATAATATTTAGTTCGTAATCCCCCTCGCTTAATGTGTCGGAATTTATTTGAAACACGCTTCCTCTTGCCAAACGAGACCACTGATGTTCGTTTCCTCCGTTTAGCAATAACCGAGCTGAGGATATACCCGATGTTGAATCACTTATATTAACGGAAATATTGAGCTTGCTGAAACTATTTTCACTTCCTGTCCCCGTTTTCACCGTATTAATAAAAGGAGGCGTGTTGTCCACAGTAACGGTAATCGAATCGACTCCGGTATTTCCAAACAAATCTTCCGTTTTGGCTTTGATTTCTATGTTTTTCCCATCTTCGAACAAACGACTGTGAAAAACAAAACCGTTTCCTTCATCACTCCCTATATAA
>WFRF01000171.1 GCA_015486655.1 Caldifarciminota bacterium
TTATGGTGGTTATAAATACGGAATAACAGAGAATAGCGGATTTATCGTCGGTGGAATTGTGTTCGATTTTTAAAGTTGATTGGTAAGTGGTACAAACATATTTACCGGTTTCGTACATTGAAATTGATAGAAATATAGCATAAGAACACCGTAAATGTGATTGTTTACAATCGGTCATTCCGGACTTGATCCGGAATCTAATTATCTTTCACTTCTTACTTCCCCTTCTTAGTTCTTACTTATAAATAAATTCCCCTCGGCAAGAGGGGTACTGCGTAGCAGGGGGGTGTTTATAGAGCCATACGGACTCTCGTCACTTCTTACTTCTTACTTCTCACTTCTCAGTTCCCATTTGCGACGAAGTCGCTTAATACGTCTATACCTATCTACTATAACTTCTATATCTGTATTGACACAAATCATCAAATATATTAATATGAAATATGTCTCCGAGTTTTCGTTCCTTCGGGAGAGCCATGGGCGAAAACCGACAGGGTATATCCGGAAACGGGTATGCCTCCCACATCTGGAAAGGAGACAATAAACTATCCAGGTGTGGATAGTTTTTTAAATTATGGAGGTTTTTTATGAAAAGAGTTATGATTATTTTAGTCTTATTGTTTCTTTTAGGTTACAACACCATTTTTGCCGTAAACCTTGTGATATTCCATGCAGGTAGCCTTACAATTCCCCTAAATAAAATGAAGGTGGCATTTGAAAAGGAACATCCCGATGTTAAAATCCAATTGGAAGCCTCGGGGAGTAGAATGGCAGCCAGAAAAATAGCCGATTTGCATAGAAAAGCCGATATAATGGCAAGTGCGGATTACAGAGTTATTAATAATCTATTAATGCCTGATTATGCCGACTGGAATATCCTCTTTGCCACAAATGCAATGGTAATAGCATTTAACAATAAATCAAAATATGCAGACTTGATAAATCCAAATAACTGGTCTAAAATTTTTATTGACAGTTCGGCGAGATATGCCCATGCCGATCCGAATATCGACCCCTGCGGGTACAGGACATTAATGGTTTGGCAGTTGGAAGGGAAAAGGCTTAATAAACCGTACCTGTATGACAGTTTGAAATTCCACTGCCCCGAGGCAAACGTCAGACCCAAATCGGTGGAGCTTCTTGCATTATTGGAATCCGGAGAATTCGATTACATATTTGAATATCGCTCCGTAGCAAAACAACACGGTTTGAAGTATATTGAATTAAATGACAGTGTAAATTTAAGCAAAAAGGAGCTTACAGATTATTATTCAAATGCAAAAGTAACCTTGACAGGGAAAAAACCGGGAGAAGAGGTAACTGTTTCAGGTTCCCCTATTATTTATGGAGTTACAATCCCGAGAAATGCAAAGCATAAAAAACTTGCAGCTCAGTTTTTGAAATTCATGTTATCGGATAAAGGGAGAAAAATATTGAGCTCTTGCGGACAGACACCACTTGATAAATATAAGGCAGAAGGAATTAAATCCAAAATACCCGGAATATTGAAACCGCTTATTGCGAATAATGATTGAGATTAAAGAAATCTCTCTAACAGCAGGAGATTTTAAATTACAAAATATAACCTTTACAATTGACGGATATACTGTTCTCTTGGGACCGACCGGAGCAGGAAAGAGTCTGCTTCTCGATGCAATTGCAGGGCTGAGAGAGATTGAAAGCGGTGATATAATCTCAAACGGGAAATCCGTTGCTAAACTGGATGTAAACGAAAGAAGCATCGGCATACTTTTACAAGACGGAGCTTTGTTCCCGCACCTTAATGTCTTGAAGAACTTAGAATTTCCATACACAATTAAAAAACACAAACCCGATTACAACAAAATAAAATCATATGCGGTAAAATTTAAAATAGAAAACCTCTTGAATCGTTCAGTACAAACATTGTCCGGGGGTGAAAAACAGCGAATTGCGCTTCTCAGAAGTCTTCTTACGGAACCCCGATTACTGCTTCTTGACGAACCGCTTTCAGCGATAGATCCGTCAATGCGTCATGATATGCAGAAATTCTTAAAGCAACTGAAAGATTTCATAGACATTCCTGTTCTCCACGTAACGCATGATTTCGAAGAAGCGTTTTATCTTGCCGACACAATTGTTGTAATTAACAACGGACAAATAGAACAGGTCGGTTCTCCGGAAACCGTATTCAGGCATCCTAACTCCCTATTCGTAGCCAATTTTGTAAATGTCGAAAATTTTATTGAAATTCAGGGAATAAAAAAAGGGTTAGGAAAAATCGGCGAAACAAAGCTATTCTGCGATATTGAAAAAGGACAGAAAAAATTGTTTACAATACGAGCGGATGAAATTATTGTTTCAAGAGATATATTCAAGAGTAGCGCGAGAAATTTTATTGAACTTAAAATAGAAAAAATATTCGACAACGGACGTTCTATTATCATAGAAATGAAAAACAATGACATAAAATTGAAATCCGCCATTACTAAATTTTCTTTGGAAAACATGGGACTAAAGAAAGGTGAAATGGTTTTTGCCGTTTTCAAGGCAAAATCACTGCACGAGTTGTCATGAAGAGATACAGATTTTATATCATACTTGTATTTGCTTTACTGGGGCTGTCGTTCATAATACTGCCTATTGCAAGTATCATTTTCGGGACTCCTCTGTCATCGATAAAATCGGCATTCCTGGATAGGGAGATTATTAACTCCATCGTTCTAACGGTATCAGCCGGGCTTATATCAACCGTCATAGGGCTTTTAATCGGCGTACCCGTTTCATACCTCATAGTATTCAAAAATTTCAAAGGCAAAAAATTGGTAGAATCAATAATTGATATTCCCATTATGATACCTCACACGGCAGCCGGTATCGCCCTCCTGACAATTTTCGGCTCAAGAGGTTACCTTGGTAAAATTTTCTCCATATTCGGTATAAGATTTGTAGGTACGATGGCAGGTATTGTCATCGGAATGATGTTTGTAAGTATAACGTATCTGATAAATGCAACCAAAGAGGGATTCAGAA
>WFRF01000172.1 GCA_015486655.1 Caldifarciminota bacterium
ATATAAAACTTATCTATCAGATCAAAATCAATGGCAACGTTTTTTAACTCTTCGTAATATTTATTTCTATCATCTCTGTTATACCTGTACATTCCTGAATCCCATTTAAGCCCCTTTAATATTTGATTATCTATTTCTCTTTTTATTATGGTTTTATATAACCCCTTTGTTATTCTAAGTGTTCCTACGCCTATAGAATGAACATTTTCTCTCTTTACCGACTTTAATACATCGAATAATGCTTTCTTATATAAATCCGAATCTCCGTAACCAATTATGGGATCCATTCTTATTCCGATTTTATAACCATGATACGAAGCATTTTTTAACAATTCTATTCGCTTAACCAGGCTCATTGTCCTCCCTTCATGCCTTTTTATTATCTCATCTGGGGAAATAGTAACTGCTATAATAAGATTTTCTATGGGTTTTTTCTTCAGTAGCCCGTCAATGTTTCCTCTTTTCGTTCGTATCTCCATTGAAACATTTGGGTTGTTACTTAAAAACTCGTAAAAATTATCCGTAAACCGTGTTAAATTATCAAAAAGCAACGAATCCGAAAAATCTCCCGCATATATTATTAAATTATCATTCCTCTTTCCCAGCCTTAAAATCTCTTTTTTCATATCTTCATAGTTAATGAAAATTACCATATCACCCGATTTAAAATAACCGGCGAGATAACAATAGCTGCAATCGTATATACAATTGTACATGTTGGACAATGCATATCCGATCGTACCCGGGAGGCCGTAATGTTCCGGTGTCTTTTTTAATATTTTACCTCTTTTCTTCGCCAAAAACAGATTCATTACCTCTTTTGACTTGTAATAATCCCTTCCCGGATTTGCGAATAACTTCAGGTAATTATCAATTTTTATTATTTTTGCTTCGGGAAAATTCCGAATAAAATTATTTGCAATTTTTGAATTTAAATACTCTTTTTCAATGTAAATATTTCCTATCCGTAAATTTTTTAGATCTTTGCTTTTATTTCCGGATAAAAGAATATCTTTGTATAAATTTTGTCTTTCGGTAAATGTTTTGTGAGAAGATGTTTCTGCCTCAATTTTCTTATAAATTTTGTGGTTATAGTACTTATATTGCAAGAAAAATTCGGTTTTATAAGCGTTTCGAGTTATTTCTTCAATGATCGGCAGATATTTCTTCTCAAGCTCTTTTACGGAACTGCTTATATAACTTAGATTAACTTTATTTATTTTATTGTAATCGGAAATTGATTTGAAAATAAATACGGGTATTTTTAAATCCTTGCCTATTAAAGTTACAAAATACCCTTCCTGATCGAGTATCTTTCCGCTGTATGACAGATACTCCGGTAATTCCTCATAAGTGTCTGTTAATGTTATCAGATTTTCATGATCATCGGATAAGTAACCCAAATCCATTGTAGGTCCCATGAACTTTAACGAATGAGGATCCAAGTAAAACACTTTTCGTATCTGCACGAGTTTGCCTATGGGGAGATTTTTGTCCAGAGATCCTGCTATTCCAAAATTAATTATTGCACCTATTTCATTTTTCCGTACAAATTCCTTTAAATTCAGAAAATATTCAATGGGAGATCTTCCTTTGTTTGTAAAAAATATAATGTTATCTTTGGGATTAATCCCGTCTAATTCTTTTCGGTGTTCCGATGTAATAACAATTTTCACTTAAACTGCACCTTTCTCTTTATTATGATATCTCTGTTCTCACATTTTTCTATCATGCTTTGAATGGTTTTTATCACATCATTTTCGGATATTAATCCTCTCTTTATTTTTTTAGGTATTTTCCTTATCATCGGACTATCTACGGGGGGTAAAAAAATCTGACCGATTTTTATACTTTTATTGTTGTTTTCTTTTCTCGCTACTTTTACAATCATTGATAAAGCAGCTTTGAATCCGGAATAAGCCGTACCATACCGATACGGATATATACCTGAAATAGAATTTATCACGATTATATTCCCTTCTCCTCTCTTTTTGAAGATTTCCAAAGCTCTTTTCAGATACAAGAACGGTTTCTCAAGATTGTCCTCATATGCTTTTCTAAAATCCTCTTTTGTTATATCTTCAATTACTTTGAATATACCGCTACCTATCGATATGATAAATGTATCGAAATTATATGGGAGCTCATCGTTAAGAAACCGATCTTCGCAAATATACCCCTCACCGTCACAAGGGATATCCCTCTTTATAATTGTCCAGTTATATTTTCTGAGTCCGTTTACTAGAGTTTTGCCTATAAATCCGGTCCCGCCGGCAATGAATATATTCACTTACTTCTTATCTTTCATCTCTTTCATCATATCTTTAAAATTCTTGTCTTCTTCAATCAGCTCTTCAATAAGATCTTTAACTTTCATTTGTAAAGAATTATCCGTTACCGTGGCAAAAATAGGAATGGGAAGATTGGGATTCTTCTTATAAAAAGCAATAAATTCCTTCAGTTCCTCGTTTGTAAATCCATTGATAATTATTATTTTCGCTTCTTTAATGTTTTTCTCAGACATGTGCTCTCCTTTCTTTAAAACTATTTACCAATTTTGAAAATTTATTCTTATTACCGCAGTTTATTATATCCTTACTCTCAAGCCACCCTTTTCTTGCAATACCTACTCCGTATTCAATATAATCAATCTGATGAACGGAGTGGGCATCGGCAGATATAACAAATCTACATCCTTCTCTTTTACCGTTAATAATTTCCCTCCAATCATAATCAAGCCTTTCCGGTTGCGCATTTATCTCGATAACCAAATTCTTTTCCAGCACCGCTTTTCTAAACCTTTCATGATCAATCTCGTACCCCTCTCTTTTCTGTAATAACCTACCCGTGGGATGGGCAATTATATCAAACATATCTGTTTTAACCGCCTTTAAGAGTCTTTTTGTTGCATCCTCTTTGGACATCTTCAAATTACTGTGAATCGCGCCTATTACAACATCCATTCCCTTTAAAACCTCAATGTCTATATCCGGTGAACCGTCCTGCATTATATCACACTCAATGCCTTTGTAAACCTTTATTCCCTTTATATTCTTCCGAATTTCATCGATCTCTTTCCATTGTTTTAAAATTTTATTCTCATCCATACCGTTTGCATAAAATGCCGCTTTGCTATGATCGGTAATTACGATATATTTGTAACCTTTTTCCAAAGCATATCTGACATTTTCTTCAATACTGTTTTTCCC
>WFRF01000173.1 GCA_015486655.1 Caldifarciminota bacterium
ACTAAAATCACTGCACCGTTTTCAATATAGGGTAAAAATGCATCTTGTTGGATTTTATTGAACCTGTGGATTTCATCCATAAAAATAATTGTTTGAAGTCCCGTAGTTTGAAAATTCTCGAAAGAGGATTTCAGTAAAGGCTTCAACTCCTGAAGGTTTGATATTGTAGCGTTCAGATGATAATATTTGAGTTTTGTTCTGTATTTTATAATCCTAACAATTGATGTTTTTCCCGTGCCGGGAGGACCGTAAAGTATAAATGAGAAAAGCCGGTCGTTTAGAATAGCTTTGTACAGAGGAGATTCGGGATTAATAACATGACCCTGACCTATGAATTCTTCTATGGTTTTGGGGTTCATTTTATAGGCGAGCGGTTCTTTGTCTTTGCCGAGTTTTTCGAATAAATTCATAAACAAAAAGGGGGTGCCTCTTAATAAGCACCCCCGAATTAACTATCTTCTCATGCTAAATGTTGATATAAATGGATGCATCGTAATCATCAGGCGGGATATTCAGATGTGAATTACCTGCTTCTCCGCCAATGCCGTTACCGTTGCCGTCCAGTTCCCAACCGTGTGAACTTTTAAGGGTTTGCTCAAAGTAAACATCGTATGTTCCGCTTTCCTTAGCATTTGTAAGGCTTAAGTATATTGATTTTTTATCATTGCCGACTCTTAGGTTATAGGGCAGAACTGTACCGTTGGGATCAATTAAACGGATTCTTTCCGGAGTAAATGTCGTCACATCGATAGTGTCTGTGAAAATTATCTTGACTTCATTTGCAACCTGAGATACGGATGATACTCTAAACGGAGTGGCATTATGATCGGAATTACCCATTGTCATAAATCTCCAGCTCATATCGGGAATATTGGCTTCATAGGAGTAGTCTCCCCATGTAAGTGGTAAATTATTGACTGTATCAGTAACTTGACTTGTTTTAAATGTGACCTTGTAAATCGAGGCAAAATCGAGAGAATCCTTCGGTGTGATCACAAAATAAGTGGGACCTTTTGCAAGGATGGAGCATGTTACCGTGTTACCGCCCTCTTTCATCAGCTCAATATTGTTGAGATTTAGGAGCGATGTATCAACGGGGTTTCCCGAAAACGTAAGTGAAATCGTCGGAAGAGGGGAGTTATTGTTGCTTGTGGGATAATATGTACCTACGTATGTAGGATTAGGATTATAGAAATCCGAATTACCACTTCCAGTATAGTACTCAAATACTACATTATCATAAGGTGCTGCATCAACTTTTCCGTTTCCGTTTCCGTCGATTTGACCGTTCCCTATTGTTCTGATTCCTGTTGTCAGGGTAACTTTATAGGCAGCGTTATCGGAGAATGTACCGCTTATGATAATTTGTTTTAGGTCTTTGTCATAGGATATTGTTAAACCGTTTGCCGATGCTCCCGTTGTTATGGGTGTTACAATGACATTTGTGGCATTAACGGTTGTAGGATCAATGTCTCCTCCCTGTAAACCGTAGAAATTGATTTTTATTTCGCCTTCAACGTCGGATGTGGAAGCATCCAGATCCTGAATTTCACCATAGTTTGAAGGGGTTGATGAAGGTATGTTTATCAAATATGATGCTTCGGTTCCGGAATAAACGGTATTCGGGCTGAGAGAACTTGCAGGTTTTCCGCAACCGGCAAAAATTAACCCGAGTACTACGATTGTTATTGGTATTATATATATTTTCTTCATATCACTCCTCCTTAAAAGTTGATTACGGCTTGTAATTTCCAGAGGGTTAAATTGACCAAATTAGGAGCGAATCCCATAATTTCTATTGTCAAGTTTTTATTGGGAGTAAAAGCCAAACTGTAATTGTATGTTGTTGTTGATGTTTTAAGCACATTATTGTTGACATCTCCGTCGTTAATGTTATTGGGACTGGGGATTGTGCTGTTTGTAACTACTCCGTCTCCGTAAACGGTGTGAACATTTATGGGCGTAATACTGTCGATAACGGTTGTATTCGTCGAATTATTAACGCCGTAAGAGTAGTTTGCTCCGATTCTGGCTTTCAAAGCTTTATTAAGATTGAAAACTATTGCAACGGGTAAATTTACGGTATAAAAACTGGATACGATTTCATTGGAACTCAATGCAAAATATGTTGCGGTTCTTACATAATCGGAATGCGTCTGAACGCCGTCACCGTCGTCTAATGTATCAACAGCCGTATAATTGTAATTGTTATGTTCAATGCTACTTACCGTTCTGTTTAAAAAGCCTATACCAATACCGAAAGAGAAAATGTCGTTCATTTTAATGAGAGCTTTTGATTTGAAATTAATTGATTTTTGACTTCTCGAACCGGTAATCATCCCTGTTTCGGTTGTATCCTGCCCGCCGAAAAATGTTCCGTTGGCCAAAGTGTGTTCTATATATGAATTATAATATCTGTATCCCATGGAACTATCTGCAATGGTTCCGCCGAAAGCCGAATAACCGAGGTCAGTCTGTGTCTTTACATTTTCGTTAAACCAGTAATAGGATGTAAAATTAACCGAATAGTCAAGTCCCGATATTTTAGTGTTTTTGTAAATACTGTCGGTTGTAACCATTATATCCGTAAGATTTTGATTCCAGGGTGATTGGTCAATGTTATCGTTGTAGGAAGCGTTTGTTACGGGTTTAAAAATTGAATATCCGACTTTTGCAACCAAACCGACTTTAAGGTTATCCGAAACCTTGTCGAAACCGCCGAGCATCAATCTGTGATGACAATCGTTGTTCCATATGCTATCCATGGCAATTTCATTTTCAGTGAGAATTAAATCTCCGCTTATAAGGTTTGAGTCCCTTTCGGTGTTCAAATAGTTTCCCATATTTGCGTATTGCATGTCATTAGTCGGCATTGTAAAGCCGTTATTTTTTACGTATTCGTAAAGTAGTCCGAAGTTGATGTTATCGGATGCTTTCCCGAAACCGAAATAAGCCGTTTTATTTTGGTTTGTATTATTCGAGTAAGTGTTAGATTGATAGAAGTTAATTTGGTCATAGTAACCGTTATTGTCGTTGTCAAAATAGGTCTTGCTTGTATTCTCATTGCCAATTAAATTCTCGTTTCTGTTGGTGCTGTAAATAAAAACGGGTGAGATGCTTTTAACGTCGAATTTTGTTCCGATAACGTAACTGCCCGCACCGATTCCGCCGAATTGGGTTTCGTTGTTGTTGATAAGGTTTGATAAATTCGTATAGAGTCTGTTCCCGTTAATAAAGCTGATCTTACCGGGGTTTACCATATGATCCAAATCATCGGCAAATAAACCGTAAGTGCTGATTGATGAGAAAGAACGCGGTGAGATGTTATCGAAATAGGGGAAATAATTCCCGAGCATATAGCTCTGTCCATTGTTCAATTCTGCGAAAACAGATGTAGACATAAGTGTCAACATCACCATTAAAATTAGCAGTTTCTTCATAAAGCCTCCTTTTGCTTGTTTCGTTAATTTTAAATAATATTATACAATTTGTCAAATTATGTCAAACGGATTTTACCGCTTGCAGATAGATTTTTCTTTCCCTCGGTCCGTCAAATTCCGCAAGAAAAATCCCTTGCCATCTTCCCAATTTAACCGTATCGTTTTCAACGATAACCATTGCACTGTTTCCAATTAAACCGGTTTTTATATGTGCATCTGAATTTCCTTCTATATGTGCATAATCTCCGTTTAAGGGTACCAATTCCTTCAGTTTTCGTATAATATCATTTTTTACATCAGGATCTGCATGCTCGTTTATTGTTACCCCGCATGTAGTATGAGGGGAGTAAATTAAGAGAATGCAGTTATGCAACCCCGATTTATGAATATAGTTATTAACGAGTTCCGTAATGTCGATCAATTCTTCACGCTTGTTTGTTCTAATATTTAAAACATCCATCAGAATAATCCGCTTACTTTTCCTTTGTCATCTATATCTATGATTTCGGCAGACGGTTTTTTGGATAATCCGGGCATCAACATAATTTCTCCGGCAATTGGCACAATAAAACCTGCACCGCTGGAAATATTTATTTTGTTTATATTTAACATAAATGATTCGGGTTTTCCTTTCTTATTGGGATTGTCGGAAATTGACATCTGTGTTTTTGCAATACAAATGGGGAATTTACAAAATTCCATATCCGCTACCCTGGCAAGAGTTCTTTTAACATGTCTTGCATAAATTACCCCTGATGCCCCGTAAACATTTTTTGCAACGGATTCGATCTTTTCGGGTATCGACATATCATTTGTATAGTGACGTTTATATGAACCATCCGAATTCTCGGCAACATTCGCAACGGTTGTCGCTAATTCCATGGCTCCTTCAGATCCGTCTTTATGTGCCGTTGAAAACGCAAAATCAACCCCAGTCTCCGTTAACAGAGATTTTACAAGGTCGAGTTCCTCTTTTGTGTCACTGTCGAATACATTCACCGCAACAACAGGTTTAATGCCGAAATTACGGATATTGTTTATATGGTGTTTTACATTCTCGAATCCGGTCTTAATATCGTCTTCTCCATGAAATTTCATTGCCCTGATTGTGACGACGAGTATGGCGGCATTAATTGGAAACTCGTGGTACCTTGAAACGAGATCCACGAATTTTTCAAATCCGAGGTCCGAACCGAAACCGGTTTCCACTACGGTATAATCCGACAGTTTGTTTGCCATGTATGTTGCGAGAATACTGTTTGTTCCATGGGCTATGTTTGCAAAAGGTCCCGTGTGGATTATGGCGGGGGTGTGTTCTATTGTCTGAACGATATTCGGCATAAGGGCATCTTTCAAAATCGTTGCGATGGAACCCGAAATATGTAAATCCCTTGCAAAAACGGGTTTTTTCCCGGGGGTAAATCCGAGCAGTATGTTGTCCACCCT
>WFRF01000174.1 GCA_015486655.1 Caldifarciminota bacterium
AATTTTATTAAACCAAGAACTAAGCACCAAGAACTAAGAACAATATAATTACGATTGACGAGTCGTAAGTCTTAAGTAATAAGTTACCAGCCTTCGGAAAATAATTTTTCTACTCCAAACTTTTCTACCACAATGAATGACGCCGAAGGCAAATTACAACTGACTTAGTAACGAGTACAATTGATAACGATAGCTGTTATCTGCAATCCATTCAATTTACTTTTCACCCTTCCATAGTTAATAATCCGAGTTAGGGGTATTAAATCAGTCATCTCTATTTCATCAATATCATTTTTTTCGTTTGGCTAAATTTTCCGGCGGTTAATTTGTAAAAATATATCCCGCTTGCCAAGTTATTTCCGTTAAATCGTACGTCGTACATGCCTTTCGACTTAAATTCGTTTACTAATTCCGCCACCTCTTTACCGAGTGCATCGTAAATTTTTAATGTTACCTTTTCGCTATTGGGTATTGAATAACTTATTGTGGTAGTCGGATTAAACGGATTCGGGTAGTTTTGTAAAAGTGTAAATTCGGATGCTAAATCTTTTTTGCTGAGTACTATATTGCTCTTTTCATTTACGTTTTGTTTTGCAAGTATATTTTTATCCGCTTCTATGCTTGCCGTTGTTGCCGTTACTTTTAATTTTGTTGTTGCTGTTAGCCTCAATTTAACTTCTTTTTCTCCTATTCCTTGTGTTACTACTTTATAGCTTTTTGCATCGCTGTTTTTACTGTTTTTTTCATTAAAAACTATTTTATCTAATTCTCTAATTACTTCGTTGGTATTAGCATCTACAAGCTCAACATTATATTTTACATTCCGTTTGCCTTTAAGCTGCCTTTTCGCTTTAATAGGATCGGTTAAACCGTAAGTAATGTTAAATGTAAATTCTGTTTTACCGGATATCTTAAAGGCTTTTGTTTTAAGATACGAATTCATTTCCGAAATTTTTTCAGAGTTATAATTATCGTTTACATCAACAAAATCTATTGTTTTACCGGCTACGTTTACATCACTTATAGTGCAATAGTATTCTACTCCGTCATGTCTTAATATTCCCTCACGTCCAACATAATTCGGAACATTTGATTTTGACAAAGTTCCTATACTAGAGGATAACTTAAAAATATGTGGTGTAATATTCCATTTAAACGACATTGCATACATATTATTTATACCGCCGCCATTCGATAGCTGCAAGTAATTACCATTAGTATTTAACGTTCCGTTATAATACATACCCGTTCTTCTAAATTTATTTCTTTGCAAACCGTTATTTTCATACCAAACAAAACCTAATACATCATGAGAATCCGTTGTGTTTGCATTTACCATGGTTACATACGAGCCATACTCGGAAAAATTACTTCCCCAACTGCCATTTACATTCCGTGATCTTAAAACTACTCTGTCGCCACTGCTGCCCGTCCAGCTTATGCCTACCCAAAACAAATTAACATCTCCGGTATTTGATACTGTAATTGAAGGTTTTATGCTGCGAACAAAGCCGCTGTTATTTGATGGCACATAATAATCAATAAAATTTATTGAGCTAAATCCGCTTCTGTGAATACGATAATATCGAACTTCCGTATTGTAATAATTATTATATTGTTCCCACGCCAAATGGAAATCATTGCTTGAGGGCGAATCTAAGCCTGTTGTCAGCGTTGGATTTTTCGAGTCGGCATTCGTGTTATTTATTTTAACCGCACCACTTACAAAATCGTAATTTCCCAAATAATCCTCTTGAAGCAGTCTATAATATAATCCAGGCGAAGTAGAACCGTTTTTCTGCCAAATTATTAGAAATAATTTGTTATAAATACTTTGTATTCTATAAGGTCCACCGTTATCCGATGTGGTTTGAACTGCAACAACCGGATTTGCATCCGTCAATCCACTTGTATTTACAACGGTCGCATCATATTGAATAAAATTGCCGTAAATTACATCATGCGGGTAAGCAACTATTATTCTTATTTTGCTACCTTCTTGAAATACTACCGCTATATTGTCTGTGCCGGGTATCAAACTTATTGAAGGGTTTTTTGCCGTTGTATTGCCGTTTATCGGTTTACCGTTGTTTATTATGCTCCAAGTCTGTCCGTTATTCGAACTGCTCTCAAGCCATATTTTCCCCATGCTTTCATATACCGAGCAAAGATAATTATTAGCCCGCACAAATTTGTTTTGGCTGCTATTGCTGTAGGCATAGGGACTATCCGAATGCATATTCCCCTTGTAATATGCAGTTCTTGTTAAAGGCGCCGTTACCGCAATATTACTGAGTGTTGTATTTGTCGAACCATCGTCCCAATTCTGAAAATGCCAGTTTGTACCGTAATAATTATTAATTATAGTATTGTCGCTCAAATTTTTGTTTTTTTTTGTCAAAAAATTTTTGCTGTAAAGTTTTTAATTCATAATTAATTTGTTGTCTCTTTGCATCTGTACCTTTGAACCATTCACTATTTACAATTCAAAAATAATCTTTCTGTATTTAATCCGTGCAAATC
>WFRF01000175.1 GCA_015486655.1 Caldifarciminota bacterium
AAAAGCACATTTATTCACATACTTTTAAATCTGTTGCATCCCACTGACGGGGAGAGGGAATCATTTTCAATAGAAAGAATCAGTGCCCTTACGCTGCCCTTTTATTTTATTCCGGGAACATTAAAGGAAAATGTTAATTATGATAATTTGACCGAAGAAAAACGGAGAATGTTTGAGAGATTGCTCAATAAATTCGGATTAAAAGGTTATGAGGAAAAGGATCCCACAACGCTTTCAACCGGAGAGAAACAGAAATGTGCAATTATAATGACTTTGATAAAGGATGCGGATTTGTATATATTTGACGAGCCTACGGCGAATGTTGATCAAAAGAGCAAGGATATAATAATGGACGCCATATTTGAACATACAAAAGGCAGGACATTGATAGTAGTTTTGCACGGAGAGGAAAAATATTATGACAAATTTGATAGAATATTTAATATAAAGAAAGAGGAGGTGAAAAATGATTAATTCTTTTATTTTATTACTGTCAATGATATCAATGATGGGAAATACAAATACGAATATAGTTCCGAGTAAATTAAATAGTGTTAGTGATATTTACAAGTGCCCGGTATATTATAAATTAGAAGCGGTTAAAAAAAATAAAAATGATTCGAGTGATTCGAGTATCGTTTACATAGGATATACAAAAAAAGAAATGGTGTTTTTGTTCAAAAATTGGCAAAAGGGAATAAACGCATCATCTCGAGGAAAAGATCCTCAAGGATTGATGAATAACAATGAAGATGCTGTTTATATACTTTTGGGTGCAAACGGTAAAGGCAAAGATTCATATTGGATTGGAGTGAATCCTTTGGGTGCAGTACTTGATAAGGCGATTTCTTCTTCCGGTATTTCAGAATGGGACGGAGACATTAAGGCTAATTGCAAAGTGAGAAAGGACGGCTGGGATGCATTAATTGAAATTCCTTTCAGTAGTATCTCGTATAGTAAGTGTATTTGGGGATTGCAAATTTTACGTTTGGAAATGAATAAAATGTTGTTACAGTATCTTTTTCCGAACAAAACTAATAATATTTTGCAATCGGAAGGAGATCTGGTTTTAGATTTCAAATCAATAAAGAATAGAGGTAAATTTGATGTTTCATTAATCCCGTCTGCAAGAGCGGAAATAGAGAATAAAAATATTAAATATTTTGCAGGTGGTACAATAAGGTACAAGAATGGAACGAATGATCTTTTGGATATTGCCATTTTGCCTGATTATTCCGAACTGGAAGCTGATGTTCAGCAATTTAACTTAAATCGGCTTCCCTATAATTATCCTGAAAAACGTCCGTATTTTGTCGAAGGTAGTTCTCTGATAAAATCTCCTGTTTCTCTTTTCCGCAGCAGAAATGTCGAAAATATTCTGTATGGGCTTAAATATTATGATATAACAAGTAAATCATCATTTATAACATACTTGATTGACGATACTATAATGGGAAAAAGTTCCATATCAAGATTTGTTTATTCACCTTCACAAGCGTTGAAAGTAGGATCATATTTTCAGGTTAACAATAATGGAAATAACGTAATTTCAGGTGATTTTGACGGATATATAAAAAGAATTAATCTTGATTTGCAAGGGCAATTATCAAACAATGTCAATAATAATTCGAATTTATATTATTTGAAATTATCAAGAGAGTACAACCCCGGCTTAAGTATGGTCGCGAGTTATACGAGTATTGACTCTCAATTCATAAATCCTTTTGATAAGATCAATATTTATTTCGATGGAGCTAATAAGTGGAATGCAAACATCTCCTACTATTATTTGCAGAATAAGAAATATGTTCTTCCGAGTTTTAAATATGAATATATAAAGAATAAATATAATGGGAATAGAATCAATGATGATTACGACTTTTCGTTTACCGCAGGTTATTTACCGCTATTTGCATATTTGGAATATGATTATTCACATCTGGATTACCTCGGATTACCAAACAGTAAAACTCAAACCGTTACAATAGGGGGCGGGTATATGAGATCCTCGTGGAATCAAGTTATATTCACATATACTTTCGGACAATATTTGGGAGGAACAATTAGTCAGTTCTCAGGTAATGTCATGATGAATTTGTATAATATGGCAAATATAGGACTGGTGGGATACAAAATAAAATCACCGTTTGACGACATGTTTGTTAGTCAAATATACGGACAAATATCATTGTATCGTAAATATCTATTCTTAAAACCTTATGTGAACTATACTATGGACAATATTGCTAATAATAAAACATTATCTGTAAATGGAATATTATCCTTCGAACCGAGGTATATGAGCGGGGTATATCTTGCTTTGTCGCAGGTTTACGATTTAAATAACGGAATAGTTCTAAAATCTAATAAAGATGTATTTAAAATACAGGTGGGAATTAGTATTAATAAATGATAATGGAATAAAGGGACGAGCACAAAAGTTCGTCCTTTTATTTTATGTTGTAAAATCTTGGAGAATAAATCGAGTTGAATTAGACAGGAATTTACACACTTTTTTCGGCTTGGCTAAATTATGTAACATATAAAAATGCTTGACAGGCCGTTTTTTGTTTTTTATAATGGCGATGTTAATTGGTTAACAAGATGTATTTGTAAAAGAGAATAATGTAAATGAATTATTCGAGGAGTGGAAAAATTGCAAGCTCAAAGAAGAGAACAAACTATGAACACAATTCGGTTGGAAAATATAAATAAGTGTTTCGGGAACGGATTTTGTCTCAACAATGTGAGTTTTGAAATTAAAGGCGGAGAGATATTTGCATTTATAGGTTCAAACGGAGCGGGGAAATCCACAACAATCAGGGTTATGCTCGGTCTTATGGAGGCTAATTCCGGTAAGGTTAATATCACAAACGGAGGGAAACCGTTTCATCCCAAAAGAGTAGGATTGGTTTTGGAGGATGAAACTCCGTTTGAAAAGCTGACCCCTATGGAATATCTTGATTTTTTTGCATCGTATTATTCCGTGGAAAACAAAGAGGAGAGGATAATTGAACTTTTAAAGAAATCTTCCCTGTACGAGCAGAGACATAGAAAAATGAAACATTTCTCAAAAGGGATGAAAAGGCAGTTGACCATACTGAAAGCAATGATTCACAATCCGGATATTATTGTAATGGACGAACCGTTTAACGGTTTGGCTCCGGAGGTGCGAAAGACAATAAAGGATTTGCTCAGGGACTATGTTAAGAACGGAAAGATTGTATTCCTGTCCACACACAACCTTGATGAAGCGGAGAATTTTTGTTCCTCATTCGGTATAATGAAAAAAGGCGAATTTCTCGGTCATTGGAAAGTAAATGAAATAGAAACTTCCCTTGAAGAGTTTTATTTTAAGAAGACAAAGGAGCAGATATCATGAAAGCCTTGCTTGATAGAGAGATGAAAGAATTTTACATAAGAGAACCATTGACAGTTATTGTGGGGCTTGTTGTGTTGATTTTCATGTTTTTACCGGCAAACGCAGGATTTTCCGATTACAATATAGAGTTACTGAAAACTCTAAATGCATTTCTGACGCCGATATTTGTATTTATGCTTTATTCTTCGATAATGATGAGTCGGCAGTTTTACAAAGAGATTGTAGAGAGGAAGATTGAGATGTTTTTGGGGATAGGGTATTCCGGTTTACAAATATGGATAGCAAAGACAATAACGATGTGTTTAACTTTGTATACTATGCTTATAATCGGCTTATTGTCCGGGAACATTGTTTCTCTTCTTATAAACCAGGGGACTATACTTTTTTCTCTTTCAAACACGCAAATACTCATGTTAACAGTGTTCGGTCCGCTTGCCGGTCTAAGTATCGTAGCCTTTGTGAATTTCTTAGAGTTATTCACAAGGGATTCGGCGATTGTAAAATATTCACCCATAGTTTTATTCGGAATATTGTTACTTGTTTTTCAAAAGTTTCCGAGCATAACGAATGTTCCGAACTTAAATCTCAACTTTAACCTAATAATAATTGTATTGTCAACCGTTATAACGATAAGTTTTCTTGGTATCCCCGTTCTTGTTTTAAGGGCTACGAAGAAGGAACAATTTATTAAATGAGGAGCGGATATCATGAAAGCCTTGCTTGATAGAGAGATGAAGGAATTTTACATAAGAGAACCATTGACTGTTGTTTTGATGTTTAGTGTTTTTATTTTTATGTTTTGGCCATCAATTGCGGGATTTTCAGATATAAATATTGCACTGATAAAAACTTTGATTTTATATGTAATACCGATAGCTGTATTTATGCTTTATTCTTCGGTAATGATGAGTCGACAATTTTACAAAGAAATTATAGAGGGGAAAATTGAGATGTTTTTGGGGATAGGGTATTCCGGTTTGCAGGTATGGATGGCAAAGACAATAACGATGTGTTTAACTTTGTATTTTCTTTTAATAACCGCTTTATTGTCCGGAAATATCATTTCACTTATTATGAATCAGGGTACCATATTATTTTATCTTTCAAATATGCAAATACTCATGTTAACAGTGTTCGGTCCTCTTACCGGTCTCAGTATCATAGCCTTTGTCAATTTCTTAGAGCTATTCACAAGAGATTCGGTGATTGTAAAATATGTCCCTATAGTTTTATTCGGGGTTTTTGCTATTGTTTCCAATAAACTGCAGGATGTTGTTAATATGTCGAGATTAAATCTCAACTTTAACCTAATAATAATTGTATTGTCAACCGTTATAACGATAAGTTTTCTTGGTATCCCCGTTCTTGTTTTAAAGGCTGCGAAGAAGGAACAATTTATTAAATGAGGAGCTGGTTTTATGTTACATTAAGTAAAAGGGGTTTATGCATATACAACAAAACCTTATTTAAATATTTATTTTTGGAAATATATAGTAACAAGAAAATTGTATATGAATATTTATTCGGGTGAAATTAAAAAAAGAGGTGAACGATGATTAATAATCTACTTTTGGCGTTAGTTATGATAGTTCCGGGCTTTGTCCATAAAAGCCCTAAAATAGACGGAAAAATGGAAAATCTTTGGAGTAAAACAAAGGTCGTATCACATTTTACTCAAGAAATTCCGGATGAGGGGAAGCCTGCCACCGAAAGCACTAAAGTATATATTATGACAGATAACAAAAATTTTTATGTTTTCTTCAAATGTTATGCTGATAAAACGAAATTAATACGGTCAACAAGAAAATGGGATGACCCTGCCGGAGATTTGGTCTTATTATATCTTGATACATTTGGAGATGGGAGAACATGTTATAGTTTTGTAGTTTCTTCAGCCGGGACCCAAGGAGATGCTATTCGGACAAAGGGCGGAGAAGTTGATAACAAAGCATGGAACGGAGTATGGTTTGCCTCTTCTCGAATAACAACGTACGGATACTCCGTGGAGATAAAAATACCATTTAAATCCATAAAATATGGAAAAGGCAAATGGGGAATTCAATTTGGAAGATATATTCCAAAAAATAAAAACAATGCGAGTGAAATGGATTATTGGATGCCTGTTAAGAGATATCCGGGATTTCGTATATCTCAGTTTGCGGAATTAGACAGCATAAAACCTGAGGTGAGGGGATTAAATTTGGATTTATACCCGGTGGGAGCGGTTAAATATAACGGGAAATTGCATTTAGCAGGAGGGATGGATATATCTTATAACCCGAATGATATGTTTAATTTAAATATGACTATTTACCCTGATTATGCTCAAATAGAGGCGGATCCGTTTGAAATAAATTTATCTAAATATGCATTATATCTTCCAGAAAAAAGGCCTTTTTTTACCAATGGGCAGGAATTATTCGCACTTAAGAATAATTCGAACGGAATAAACGGAATAGATGTGCTGTATACAAGAAATATCGGTAGAGTGATAAATGATACAATTATTGTTCCGGTTCAGGTAGGTACAAAAATCATTACTAAAGGAAAAGGGTTTGATGGAGATATTATGTTGGTTAAGACGGGAAGCGCAGGAACCGAACCTTCGGCCTATTATATGGCTTCAAGATTGGATAAACAAATAATTCCCGGGTTAACGACAGGATTGATTTATACGGGTAAAGAATCATCTTCGGGGTATACCAGAATTTTAACAATGGAAGATAACTTTATATCGGGATATAACAGTATGGTTTTGCAAGGATCATATGCCGATTCGATAGGGAATAAGGGGAAAGGGCTTTATTTTAATTGGTCATATTCGAATCCTTCATTGATGTTGGGATTAACTGCAAAATATATAGATTCAACATACGACATTAATGAAATCGGTTATAACACCATGAAAGGTAAGGTGTTATCTTTTAATATGGGGCATATCTTTTTGCCTAAAAATAAACCGATTACACAGTTGGGAATCATTGGTGCTTCTTATATCTTGAAAGCCTGGGAAGATAAAGATTATTCAAAAGCAGCTGGTTTGTCCGTTTTTTCCAATTTCAGAAATGGTAATGAGATGGGAATTGATTTTACATATAATGATGAATTTATAACGCTTGACACTACTTATATTCATTGTAAAGCGGGGAATAGTGATTTGTATTTTGATTCTTATATTTCAAAATACTTGTATGTATCATGTAAATCCGGAATGTCATATGATTATAACTATTATGCGGATCATCTGGGATATAGTGCTTACCTAAAGACAAAACTTTCGTATAAACCGAATCAAAATTTAGATATTGATTTTATGCTAAACGGAATTCCCTACTGGTTGGAAAATGCGAGCTTTATGGAAGTATTAAAAGCCAAGTCCATAGAAGATATGTATTTAACGGCGAACAGTTCGGTTGATTACTATTTTTCCCCGAAATTAATGCTTGCGATTAGAGGAGAAGCGACATGGAATAAAAACATAAATAAAATTTACGAGTATAAGATCAATCCCTTAATTGCGTATAATTTTTCATCAAAATCATGGTTTTATCTTGTTTATTCCCTATCAAAAAATTATGATTTTAACGATAATGATTATAAAACAGTTATAAATGTGGGTGAAGTTAAATTGAGGTATTTTTTATACTTTTAATTTGCATGAAACAGATGGCACATTCTAAATGAAGCATAAGGATATTTCACTTTTATCTCGGTTTATAAAGTTCCTTCGTCCTTATTGGTTGAAGGGGCTTTTTGCATTCTTCTTTATGTTGCTTTCCGT
>WFRF01000176.1 GCA_015486655.1 Caldifarciminota bacterium
GGAAGAAGGATAGCAATATCTCTCTTCTCGTATTGACAAGTATCACTCGGGAAAGTACCGTCTTCGGATACCTTACTCACGGGTATCGTATCCCCTTTACCTGCCATAATGGGTTTCATGATTTCTTCATAGTAAGATTTAACCTCTTCATTGGGGAATTTAAAATTATGTTCCACCGGTTTGACAGACGAACCGACTTTTCCCACTTTGACTTCGAAAATATCCTTATAACCTCTGTGCAAAGCTCTAATATTGGAATCAACAATCTCCTTTCCTTTTTTACCGTAAGTTTTTTTGATTCTTTCCTCCAGATCTTTTTTCCATACTTTTTCACTTAAGACATTGCTGATTTTGAAAAAAGCCGCTTGCATGGTTGTGTTAATCCTTCCGCCGAGTCCTTCCTCCAGAGCTATCTTAAAAGCATCAATAGCATAAACTTTAATTTTGTTTTTAATTATAATTTTTTGAAGATTCTCGGGGATGCTTTCCCAGACTTTGTCTTTCGGTACATTTGTATTCAAAAGAAATGTTCCGTTTTTCTTAATTCCTTCAAGGACGTTGAATTTTGTTAAGAATGAGGGGTTATGCACGGCAACAAAGTTCGGGTGTTCAATCAAATAGGGGCTTTTCAAGGGTTTTTTGCTAAACCTCAAATGACTGATAGTAACTGCTCCCGCTTTCTTTGAATCGTATACGAAATAACCTTGGACATACTTGTTAGTATTGTCACCGATCATTTTAATACTGTTTTTATTTGCACCGACGGTACCATCGCTTCCCAAACCGTAGAATTTTGCTTCGAACGAATCTTCGTTTTGGGTATTTATATGCTTTTTAATATCCAGTGATCTATGTGTTACGTCATCTGTAATGCCAACCGTAAAATTATTCCATTTTGATTTTTTAATTTTATTAAGGTTTTTGAGATGTTCAAAAACGGCATTTACCATTGAAGGAGAGAATTCTTTTGAACTTAATCCGTATCGTCCGCCGACAACTACGACATTTTTCCTTTTGGGATATTTATCAAAGCCAATCATGGCGTTTGCAAAGGCGGTTTTTACATCACGGTAAAGAGGTTCACCGTCTGTGCCGGCGCTCTTTGTTCTGTCCAAAACGGCAATTCTCTTTACGGTTTCAGGTATGGCTTTTACAAATTCAACAGAATTAAAAGGCCTGAACAACCGGACTTTCAGCAATCCGATTTTTTCTTTTTTATTTTTTATCAGCCAGTTCACCGTTTCTTCCACTGTGTCGCAACCGGATCCCATTATTACGATAACATATTTTGCATCTTTTGCACCGACATATTCAAAAGGTTTATACTTTCTTCCGGTTAATTGTCCGAACAGTTTCATGGAATCTTTGACTATATTGTATGCTTTATCGTAATATTTATTTACAGCTTCTCTTCCCTGGAAATAGTAATCGGGATTTTGTGCCGTTCCCCTGATTGTGGGATCGAGAGGGCTCATACCGCGTTTACGTTTAGCGTATATAGCCTCAACAGGCATATATTCTTTAAAAAATTCAAGGGGGAGTGTTGTAACTTTTTGTATTTCATGACTCGTTCTAAAACCGTCAAAGAAATGAAGGAAAGGAACTCTGCTAAGCAGCGTTGCCCTAGCGGCTATAGCGGCAAAATCCATGGCTTCCTGAGGATTGCTGCTGGCAAGAAGAGCAAATCCGGTATCCCTCGTTGCCATAACATCCTGGTGGTCTCCGAAAATTGAAAGAGCCTGTGCTGAAAGAGAACGAGCTGCAACATTGAACACCGTGGGGGTGAGTTCCCCTGCAATTTTGTACATATTGGGAATCATTAAAAGCAACCCCTGTGATGCGGTGAATGTCGTGGTCAGAGCCCCGACGCTTAATGCCCCATGTACGGCTCCTGCTGCTCCGCCTTCGGCTTGCATTTCAACAACAAGAGGTACATGTCCGAGAAAGTTTTTCTCTCCCGCAGCCGCTTTTGCATCGGCAATCTCTCCCATTGGGGAAGAGGGAGTTATAGGATAAATTGCTACGTTTTCACTGGTTAGGTATGCTGAGTGGGTACATGCTGTGTTTCCGTCCATTGTAATCTTAGGCGCATTACTATATTTCGCCATCATTTACCTCCATTTAAAATTCAATATATATTTAACACTTTTTAGGAATTTGTAAAGGGGGAAATTACCCAATTGTAAAAATAATAACATTAAAATTGCCTACAGTAGGATGAATTTCCTAATGTAGTGTTTATTATTCGTTTTTAACATGATAAAATAAATACCTTTACGAATATTAAAGCCGTTTTTACCGTTACAATTTAACCTGATATGGTATGAACCTTTGCTTCTGAAACCGTTTTCTATTGTTCTGATTTTTCTCCCGATAATGTTGTAGATGGATAAATCGACAAGAGTTCCCTTTGGTAGCGCATATTTGATATCTAAATTCCCTTTCGTAATGGTTCCTGAAATATTTATTTTTATTTTACCGCTCACAAAATTTTCTTTTAAACCGGTTAAATCCAAAGAGTACACATTGGCGGCTATATCATATCCTCTTTCCCATTTTGTATCTTCCCATGCAAACATCACTACCTTCCCGTCGGTAGCCACTGCGGGGTAACGCTGATTTTTATTCAACCCTTCCGGGGGGTTATTTATTTTAATGGTGGGGGATAGCGGAGTTAGATTATCGTTATACTCTCTTGCCAGTATATCATACTCTGTCACCGTATCGCTTGGATAACCGAACCATGTAATTATAAATTTCCCGTCGGTTGTAGGGGCAATATCAGGAGCCCAGGCATAATTTTCACTGATCCGTATGTTTGAATCGATCAATGCTCCGGTAGGATTTATTAGCTGTGCAAATATGTTGGATTGGATTCTGTAATCTTGCCATGCAACGATGAAATTCCCATTAGATAGTGCTGCAGTATAAGGGAAGTATTGTCCGGCTGCCGTATTATCATCATTTATAATAAAATTGTTGCCGATTTTATTAGCATTATTATCATACAATTGTCCGTAAATGTTATAATTCCCTCCGTCACGGTTGTCCGTCCAAACAATCAGGATATATCCGCTGTCATTAACTGCAACGGAAGGATAAGATTGGTAAGATGTCCCTGCATCGTCATTTGCTTTTATGTCTTTTACTATTGTTGTTAAGGTGGAATCGAAAAGGGTGAAATAAATATTCTCGTTTCCGTCTCTGGAATCATCCCATACAACTGCAAAATCATTGGAGTTGTTCACGGAAACTGCAGGATAATACTTATAGTGAGATGAATCGTCCGAAGCATTTAAGAGAGGAAGCAATGTGTCTCCGTCAAAGTTCATCAGTCTGCAATATATTTTCTTTCTGTCAGCAGATATGTATGTAGCTATTGCGAGGCTGTCATTTCCCGTAATATCGGGATAAAATCCCGTATCCAAATATTTGTTACTGCCAATTTTATCCCCGAGAGAATCAAGTACCTGAAAATATATACCGTTATATATTCTGTCATCCTGCCATATTGTAATGGCTCTGTTCTCGTGACTCATTGTTATTCTGGGCCTCAACTGGTTATTAGTCCCCTTTATGTCATTAATCATTGTCACTGCTGTTTTAGGCGTACCGGATTTATCAAAAAGCCTGAAATAAATGTAGGTGGAATCACCCGTATCCTCCCACACGGAAATCATAGCATTCCCCGTATAAGCTATATCCATATTCATAAATGAACCGCTAAAAGAGGGCGGCTCATTTATTTCAAAATTTGAACCGATGGCATTTCCGAGACTGTCGTATTTTTGGCAATAAATGTCTTTGGGACCGTTTCTCGTATCGCTCCATGACACAAAAAGATTCCCGTGTTTGTCTATGGCGCATTTCGGTTGGTCCTGACCGGAGTATATACTGCTGTCACTAACCTTAAAGTTCGTTCCCAGAGGAGAACCGTCGGAGGAATAACGTTGTCCGAATATGTTATAGGCACCGTTTCTTGCGTCCTGCCAAAAGATAGAAAAATTCCCTGCTGAATCCATAGCGCAAACGGGATTCGATTGCGTGGCATTTGGACTGTCCGGTACAAGGAAATTGCTCCCGACGGCATTTAGAGAAGAATCCAGTATTTGCCCGTATATATCATAGTTGCCGTTTCTGTAGTCTTGCCATACAATTATTATGTTGCCGGTTTCGCTTACGGCAATTTGAGGGAGTATCTGACTTGTATTTGAAGCATCATCGTTAATTTTAACGGTAGGGGAAATTGAATCCCCCTGAAAGTCGAAACTTTGGAAAAAAATATCATAGCTGCTACCGGAAACGAACTTATCCCACACAGCAAAGATATTCCCGTCGTGTATAGCGAAATTGTAATGAGAAGGGAACTGATTTTGGAAATAAAATGTCGTATCAATACGGTTCCCGGATGAATCAAGTAATTGCATGGTCACACCTCTTTGAATGTCAATAAGAGTGTCATGATAGACAGATGAAGAATGTGTGAATTCAGATACGGTAGCATCCATTGTACTGACTTTAAAGTTTTGTCCTAAAGGAGTACCTGTTGAATCGTACATCTGAGCGTATATATTTGAAATACCGTTTCTCTGATCCGACCATAAAATACAAAAATTCCCGTTACCAAATATTTCAGCTTCGGCAAAATAAAAATTGCCGTTTGTTGAATCATCATTTACCCTGAAATCACTTTTCAAAAGGGTTCCGTATGCAAAAAGCACATAAAAAACAACTAACACTAAAAAAATTCCTGTTTTTTTCATTTTTGCCTCCCATAATATACCATTTAATTATAAATTTAACATAACCAAAAGTCAATGGGAAGAATATTTAATTGAAGTTATTTTAAAAGGATATTCCCGAAGGAATGAACCCTCGGGAATATATTGAAACTATAGATTATATGCTTTTTCAAATGCTTCGAGATTTATATCAATGGCTTTTTTGGGAACACGTCTTTTTATGACTTCAATCCATATATCCTTGGGTAACTCGATTATTTTTGCGAGTTTACCCATCATAATTGTATTCATAACTTTTATGTTTCCCAATTCTTTTGCCATATTGAAAGCATCGATTGTAATAACGTTTGATACCGTTTTTTGAAGTATTCCCAGTACATTGTCGGGATATTTCATGGCTGCCGTTGCTACGGGGAGTGGATTAATCCTGTAATCATTTACGAGAATCGTACCGTCACTTTTTAATTTTCCTATATTTCTGAGGGCTTCAAGTCGTTCAAAAGCAACGATATAATCCACATCACCCACACCTGTTATGGGTGAATATACCTTCTCGCCGTATCTTACGGTACTTACTACCGCTCCGCCTCTTTGGCTCATACCATGAACTTCACTCTTTTTAACATCAAAATTATTTACCATTAAAACATCGGAAATTATATCGCTGGCAAGTAATATTCCTTGTCCTCCGACGCCGCACAACATAATGCTTTTTACTGCCATATTACTCTCCTTTTATGTTTATTGCATTTGTAGGACATACCTGAGCACAAACAGAGCAACCGAAACAGAGCGTCGGTTCAATTACAGATTTATTGTCCACGAATGAAATTGCAGGACATCCGAGTCCCACACAAAGTTTACATCCTATACATTTATCCGGAGTAACTTCATATGTCGCTATTTTGGGATTGCTTTTCAAAAGTGCACAGGGTCTTGTGGCAACGATAACGGACAGAGAATCTCTTTCAACCTCTCTCTTTATAACTTCTTCCGTTTCTTTAAGATTGTAGTTGTCGATTTTATAAACATGTTCTATCCCCAGAGATTTAACAAGTGCCGCAATATCGATCATCGGGGCATCTTCTCCCATGAGAGTTTTACCTGTACCGGGGTTATCCTGATGTCCGGTCATTGCCGTAATTCTGTTATCAAGAATAATAACAGTTCCTTTTGCATTGTTATAAACCATATCAATTAAACCCGTAATACCGGAATGGAAGAATGTGGAGTCACCAATAACGGAAACGACTTTTCTCTTGTCATTTTGTTTGTTTAGGGCAATTTCAATCCCGAAACCGTTTGTAATGCTGGCACCCATGTCTACACATGTATCCATGGCATTCAGGGGAGGTAGGGCTCCCAAGGTATAACATCCTATATCCCCGGTTACAATATATTTATATTTATGAAGGGTGTGAAATATACTTGTATGAGGGCATCCCGGGCATAGTGCGGGCGGCCTCGGAGGGACTTCCACTTCCGGTTTATAATGCTCGGTTTCACCTTCGTTCAATATTGATTTCCTGATGATATATTGATTCAATTCCCCTATTTGAGGGATTGTATCCTTACCGTGAATGTTGTCAATTCCCATTGCTTTTATCTGGTTTTCGATAAAAGGATCGTTTTCTTCCACAACATAGACCTTTTTGTACTTTGATAC
>WFRF01000177.1 GCA_015486655.1 Caldifarciminota bacterium
AGATAGAGCATGCCTCCGTCATTACTGCACCACGATGCCAGCTTGCCCCCGTTCGTCTGATCTATGACCGTATTACTATTGTATATACCTGCAAATACAAATGCACTGGCATAATTGCTCAAACTGTCTATCATAGGCGTGAAACTCGTGTAGTAATCTCCCGCATAACCCAAGGATGTTAAAATACTGTCCATTACAGTTCCCGAACTGTGGTTCTGATCTATGTCAAATATCACATAAGCCTTCTGGCCTACTATCGCACTTACACTGCCGCTTATGTCTCCAAAGTTGTCTCCGCTTATGGTGTAGTTAATCACCACAGACGTTCCGTTTGCCACACTGCTGTCTGATGTAGCCGTCAGAACATCGCTGCCGTTACTCTCCGTGGAATCCGCCGCTATGTCTCCTATCACCGCATTGCCGTCATCTACGGTTACTCCGGCCGTGCTCGTGCTTATACTTATATGCACGTTCTTTGCCGTTTCTCCTCCGCTGTTCTTTACGCCGAATACCAAGTTTACCTGTTCACCTACATCCCATTTGCCGTTGCCGTTACCCGTCGTCCCGTCATCTATTCCGAAACTGTTCTCCGCCACTTCCGGCGCATAGGCTTGCATTGAGAAAATATTATTCCAAGTATGAGTGTCGGTATCTTTAATCTCGACGTTAAAAGATATATTATGATCGTTTGGAATATTATTTGACACCGTAAAGGAATAATTCGACGTACTCCAGGCGGAATCACCGCTTGCTATGTCACCGTACACGGTAGAATCTTGTGTTATTGTTACAAAAGAGTCGCTTGTACTTATCTTTGCATACACACCGTGTGATGTGAGAGCACCGTTGTTTACAAGTAATAATTTAAATGAAATGTTTTCACCAGGGTTTATCTGTCCGTTTCCATTTGTATCAAAGGTGATATTATTCGTTTTATATGATACATACGCCTCGTTATTTTGTTTTACACCGAGGGTATCTTGAAGAGGATGATGGTTGTTGGCCGTTACTGTAATTAAAACATCACCCGAATTGTTAATAACAGGTGTAAGCGTTACATTACCCGAAGCGTCTGTGAGTCCGGTAGAATAAACAGTGGAATCCCTCATTATACAAACCCTGGCTCCTTCAATCGGATTGTTTGTGGATGCATCTTTAACATTTATATCTACCGGCGCAGAGCCTATGAAAAGCGTGTCGGGATATGTTGCGCTTAATTCTTTTACATCGCTTGTAAACGGGTGAAGTTCCGGATCTCCGAATGTATTTAATTCGTATATACACCATCTTGTTACACCGCTTGCTCCCTCACCGGCCGCGACAGGAGCCAATTGATCTTTGGCAAAGGCAATGGCTTCACCGTGGGTTTTCTTTCCGTTTTCGAACAAACCCGCATAATAAAGCGTATCTAAAAGCTCGGAAGGTCCAAGATCAGGCGGATTGCCCCATCCATACCTGGAGTTGTACATAGAAATGACTCCTCCTCCATTAGGGTTGTTTATCACGTGTTCAGCAAAACAATCCCCTCCGGAAACCTCGTCAAGAGCACCGTCAAAACAACCTATTGAAAAATAAATGCCTAAATTTGAACCGTTTGAAAGCGTATCAAGATCCGCATTACTTGTAATTACACTACCGCTTGCGGTATACATTCCCGTTTCATTCCCGTGACAAGCATGATGGACATAACCGACACCGGCATTTAAAGAACCAACAACCGCAGATCTGCTTAAATTGCCTATTGACTCGTAAAGTTTTTCATTTTCCCATCCCGAAGGGGCGATATCGGCAAGATCGTTATTAACGGTATCTCCCCAGAAATTATATGACGAAAATAGTTCTACCGCAGGCAAAAGTGTCTTATCCAGATATCCCGTGGGCGCATTTTTCTCATAGGTCAACGTCTTGTTTACAAATGTGGTTGCTTGGGTGCTGTTTTTAAGAGGAGCTCTACCCACATAAACATCCGTATACATATCAACACTATCACCTATTTCTCCGTAAACCGAATTGCCGTTTGCATTCCAGTCTCCGTCAAGATCAGCATAATAAAGGTCACTGATTATGGTATCTTCATCAGCATAATAACCTGCTCCTGAACTCGTATAAAAAACGTTTCTTCTCGGGACAACCTCCTCCCCGTTTTCATAATCAGCCTGACCACCCAAAAGAACATACATAGTACCCCATGTATTATGAGCGTCAATAATAAAATTTCTTATCTTCTCAGGATTATCAGCACCTGTATAATTGGAATAAATATAACTCAAATCAACGATCTTGGCTTTTAAACCCTTCTGTGTTTTCCATTCTGCCAATGGTTTCAAATCATTCTCATAATCAGATGTTGTAATTATAACGTATGGAACGGTATCCGCTTCCAAAGCTCTTGAATTTACAACCGCTTTATTGACCGGCTTGTATGATTGTACATCTTCAGGGTTTATAACCATGTTTGAAACGGTCTTTTTAACCATATTATAGACATCTTCCCTGGCAGATTTTATCTCTCTACCGTTAATCTCATATTCAACCTCAAATGTAACACTGTTAACAAATTGCAATTTTCCGCTTAAAGGCGCATATTGAACGGGATAGATAAGCAAAGCTCCCAAATTAAACCCGTCCTTATAGCCCTGTCCTGTGAACTTTACAACACTGGCGGGGTATAGTTGATCCGAACCGTAAACTTTCGGATTCGCAACTATCTTCTCTTGTTTCGGATGTGAAATTATCTGAGGTTTTCCCGCCGCTTGTATGTTAAAATTTTTCCCCAATAAAGAACTGTTAAGGTTCACTATTTTAACCCCCTTAACAATCGCTCCTTGAGGTAGAAGTATGTTTGTTGATTTTGCAGGAAGAATAGGATATCCCGCTTTCTTAATGTTGATACAACCGCTCATAACTATCATATCATTACCGCCGTTAACTTTAAGTATTTGCATATCAGATTGATTGAAATAAACGGTTTTTACGATAGTTGACGGAAAAACAAAAAGTGGGAATAACAGTAACAGTAAAAATAGTTTTACTTTGTGCACTTTGCACCTCCTTTATTGTGATCAAAAACTTCAAATATATAATATATGCAAAGTGTCCAAAAAGTGTCCAAAAAAAAGCCCTCGTAATTACGAGGGCTTTTTATGCTTAAAATAAAACATTACAGCTTTTTATGGCAAAACCACCAATCAAAGCAATCATACTTTTCAAGTCTTTCCTTTGCTGTTTTTTCATCTGACGCGGGTCCTATAATAACCTCATCTTTAATTATTTCATTTTCGGGCCAATTGGCAGGCATTGCCACACCGTTATCATCCGCTATCTGAATCGCCTTTACTATTCTCAAAATCTCGTCCATATTTCTTCCTAATTCCTGCGGATAATAGAGCATTAACCTTATAATCCCTTTAGGATCCACAAGGAAAACAGCTCTGACGGTATTTGTCCCTTTTCCCGGATGAATCATCCCAAGTCTCTTCGCAACGGCACCTGTGTCATCCGCTATTATAGGAAATTGGATAGTTACATTGAGATTCTCTTTTATCCACTCAACCCATTTAATGTGCGAAAACACCTGGTCAATGGACAAACCGACAAGATCACAGTTCAACTTTTGAAATTCTTCGAATCTTTTTGAGAATGCAACGAACTCCGATGTGCAAACAGGAGTAAAATCGGCAGGATGACTAAAAAGAACAAGCCATTTCCCTTTGTAATCATTCGGTAAAACTTTGACCCCATGCGTTGTCTGGACTTTCAGTTCCGGTAATTTCTCACCTATTAGCGGTATTGAGAATTCTTTTGTTTCCATAAACACCTCCTTTATAGTGCTTTGTTTTTCAAAGAGAGGTAATGTCGCCTCTCTTCTTCTATTATTTTATCAATATCGGATTTAATTTTATCGCCAAACAGATTCTTCATATCCATATAGAACATAATGGAATCCAATTCCATACGAATTGCAAACTGGAGGGCTTTGTTTAAGTCTGAAATGTTATTAACGGCGTTTTCAAGTTTTTCCTTCGGGAAAACCATATCATATACGTACGATTTGAAATAATCGTAGTACTCTGTATTGGTGTTTTCCAGATTTAACCCTTCGTTTTTCTTTAACATATTCATAAAAATCTTTTTATGCTCTATCTCCTGATCTGCCAGATTTTTGAAAAATTCGTATAGCTTAAAATCCTCTTTTTCCTGAAATTTTTCGGCAAACTTTCTATAGGCTACTTCACCGTTTTCTTCGATTTTTACTGCAAATTCGACAATCTCATCAAATGAAAAAGGATTTTTCATACTACTCTCCTATTTGTTACAGATTTCCTCATGTTTTTTCTTTATTTCACCAATCAAAGTATCAAGTCTTTTATAATCCTCTTCCCTCGGTAATCCTTTTATTAAAACCGGCTCGAACAGGTTGACCTTCAAATTGGGGATTACGGATTTTAGTTGCTCCACCATATTGCCTCCCCAACCGTATGAACCTACAATTGCGGCGTTTTTAACCTTGGGACGCAGAGCATTTGCAAGGTGAGCAACCGAAACCATACCGGGATGAGCTCCGGCTAGTACCATGGGACTTGCCAAAACAACAGTACATGCATCCACCATTGCCATGGCAATCTGCCCTATATCAGCCTTCAAAACATTAAACGGTTTTACCTCAATACCATTATCCACCAGGGAATCAATCATGTATTCAGCTATTCTCTCTGTACTGCTGTGCATTGATATATATAGAAGGAGAACAATATTTTTTACATCATCGGAAGTCCATTCTTTGTAAGCATCTATTATCATTTGCGGATTATCGTAAACAGGTCCGTGACTGGGAGCAATCATTTCAATATCGTACTGTTCAATTTTCGCGACATCCTTTGCAACAATCTTTCTGAAGGGCATCATAATTTCCGCATAGTACCGCTTCGCATCCAATAATGTTTTTCCTTCATCACTAACAAATGTGTCACTCGTAGCGAGATGTGAGCCGAAAAAATCACAACTAAAGAGTATTTTATCCTCTTTTAAATATGTTGACATTGTCTCGGGCCAGTGCACCCAGGGGGTAAGTATGAATTTTAACGTTTTTCCTCCCAGATCAAGCTCCTCCCCATCTCCTATAACGATAAAATCCGTTTCGGAAACATGTAGAAGATCTATTAACATCCCTTTGCATTTTGCATTCGTTACGATTTTGGACCGGGGGAACATTTTTAATACGGCTGGAATACAGCCCGAATGATCCTGTTCCGCATGATTTGCTATTATATAATCTATTTTCTCAATACCCAATGCTTGCAAATCTTTTCTTAACAAATGTTCTTTAATTTCGTCTACGGTATCAATTAGAGCCGTTTTTTCACTTCCCTTAACTATATATGAATTATATGACGTACCGTCGGGTAAGGGGATAAGCGAATCAAAAACCTCCCTGTCCCAATGATCAACACCTACATTAAACACATTATTCTTGATTTTTTTAATCGCCATTTTTTTTACTCCTTTCATTTAAACAATTTTTACAAATACCGTATAGATTGACACTGTACCTCTCTACCAAGTTTCCTTTTATTTTTTTCTTCTTAAAAATCTCACAGTCCATATCATAGTCATATATTTCTCCGCATATCCTGCATTTGAAATGCACATGGGGTTCCATATACAAATCATATCTCACTGCATTTTCATCAATAATCAATTCCAGTAGAACATCTTTTTTCACCATTTCATTTAAAGTATTATAGACGGTGGTTTTAGATAATGTCGGAATCTCACCTTTCAATGCATTAAATATCATGTCAACCGTGGGGTGATTCTTGTTTTTGACTATATATTCAAGAATTTTTATTCTTTGAATAGAGGGTCGTATACCCCGATCAATGAGCAGTTTGTTAATATCATTTATATCAAAATCTTTGTTTTTCATTTAAATATCTCTCCTTTGGCATTATACCAGAACAGCAGATCCATATGTTCCAAAGGTATACCCGTATTTTCGGCAAATTGTGAAAACTTATTTTCTATATCATAATAATTTCTTCTTGTCAGGCTATTTGGTATAACATCAATGACACCGTATTTTACAAGATTTCTTAATATATGTCTGTCTAAAATTGCAATGTCGCCTCCAAACCCGACATTTCTTAGAAAATGAGATGCTTCTTTAAGCCCTACCCCTTTAATATTTTTAACAAGCCATTC
>WFRF01000178.1 GCA_015486655.1 Caldifarciminota bacterium
GAAGTGAGAAGTGAGAAGTGAGAAATTTGACATGTAATTAATTACCACATATTTTACATCACTGATTTGTCATTCCGGACTTGATCCGGAATCTCATTGAGATGCTGAACCAAGTTCAGCATGACATTTGTTAATTCCCCTCTATAGAGGGGTGTCGCGTAGCGACGGGGTGTTTTTTAATCCATACCTGCTTTCCATGCTGAATTCCCCTCTACAGAGGGGTACTGCGGAGCAGGGGGGTGTTCTAAAATAAGTAAGAACTGAGAAGTAAGAACTGAGAAGTAAGAACTGAGAAATAAGAGCTGGGAAATAAGAACTAAGAGGTTAAAGATGTAATGGATTATATCTACTCCAATCTGGTGGTAGGTATGTCTGCCCCTTTCTATTTTTAAAAAGCTAAATGCCCTTGACTAATTATGATATTTTAATATAATAAAGTTTCTGTAAGGGCGATTAGCTCAGGTGGTTAGAGCGTCGGTCTCACATACCGGAGGCCAGAGGTTCGAGTCCTCTATCGCCCATTAAAATATTTAATAGGAGGAACAGATGTTAAAAGACGATTTGAAATACCTTTACGAAATCCAAAAACTTGATATTGAAATAGATGAATTAACGGAAAATTTGAACAGTATTCCCGAAAGAATCAGACAGTTGACTTTGGATTTGGAGAAACACAAGGAGAGCATAGAGCGCGAAAAAGAGGTGATTGCCAGACTGGAAGAATCTAAATCAGATGTTGAGAAAAAGCTGTCTAATATAAAAACGGCACTGGATAAAAACAAAAAGAAAGAAAAATCAGTGCAATCCGGACGTGAAGGGGAATCTTTGCTCAGGGAAAAAGAAAATCTTATAAGGGATGAAGAGTTTTACGGCAATAAATTGAAGGATATTACCGAGCAATTAGAAAAATCGTCTGCTAATTTGTCAAACCTTGAAGATTCTCTCGGTGATGTTATTACGAGCACCGAAGATGATATAAAGCTTTACACGGAAAAAGAAGAGGAGCTGAAAAACGAAATAGAAGTCTTGGAGGATAAGAAAAAGAGGATAGCCGTTCATATTGAAGATCCCACAATTATCAAAAAATATGATAGAATAAGGGAAAATAGGGACGGGATCGGTATTGTTGTCATTGACAAGCCGATATGTGCCGGTTGTTTTGTAAAACTTCCTCAAGAAATATATAATAAACTAAAATCGGGGGAAGAGATACATTTTTGTGAGGTTTGCGGAAGAATCCTTCTCTGGAAAGGTTTTATTGATGAGTGATGATTGTAAATTTATATACGGACGGCGCATCAAGAGGGAATCCCGGACCATCGGGTATAGGAGTGGTAGCAAAGTATGAAACCGGGGAATTGATATTTCAACATTTTAAATATATAGGATTGAGAACCAACAATCAGGCAGAGTATACTGCTCTGATAGAGGGGATAAACAAGCTAAAAAATCTCAAGGAAAGTAAGGATATTGATTTGATTGTTAATGCCGACAGTCAGCTTATGATACGACAGTTATCCGGTAAATATAAAATTAAAAACATTAAACTGAGAGAACTGAAGAATAAAGTCGATGATTTACTCGGCTCTTTTAAAAGTGTAAAATTTGTTCATATTCCGAGAGAATTGAACAAAGAAGCGGATAGATTGGCAAATAAAGCATTAGATTCTATGGAGTAGACCAGGCAATCGCGTCCTTTTAAGGATGAGGAAAGTCCGAACATCACAGGGCACTTCGCCGGGTAACACCCGGGAGGAGCGATCCTACGGAAAGTGCAACAGAAAATACACAGCCGCTTTTAACGGCAATGGTGAAAAGGCGAGGTAAGAGCTCACCAGGGAGCAGGAGACTGTTTCCCTCTGTAAACCCCGAAGGATGCAAGACCAAATAGGAGGGGAGAAGTTGCCCGCTTCGTTTTACCCTCGGGTAGGTCGCTTGAGGTATGCTGTAAAGCATATCCCAGATAAATGATTGCTTGATACAGAATTCGGCTTATGGTCTACTCCAAAAGAAAGGAGAAATTATGAAGAGAACTTTTATTAAAGATGTTGCAGATTACGACGGAAAGGAAGTTGAAATCAGGGGATGGCTTTACAACAAGCGTTCCAGCGGGAAAATTCAGTTCCTGATATTCCGTGACGGCACCGGATATATACAGGGAGTCCTTGTAAAAAACGAGGTGAAAGATGAATATTTCGAATTATTCGATGAGCTTTCGCTTGAAACATCTGTTATAGTCAGAGGAATGATTCACAAGGACAAACGTGCCATAGGCGGATATGAAATGTCCGTTACATATCTCGAAATTGTGGGACAGTCCGTTGATTATCCCATTACGAAGAAAGAACACGGAGTATCATTTTTAATGGCAAACAGGCATTTGTGGATTCGCTCAAAGAGACAGGCAGCTATTTTAAGAATAAGAGCCGAAGTAATAAATGCATCGAGGGATTTTCTGAATAATCATGACTTTACCCTTGTTGATGCTCCCATATTTACACCGGCCGCTTGTGAAGGAACAACAACGCTCTTTGAAGTTGATTATTTCGGCGAAAAAGCATATTTAAGTCAAAGCGGTCAGCTTTACAATGAAGCCACTGCCATGGCTCTCGGCAATGTTTATTGTTTCGGTCCGGCTTTTAGAGCGGAAAAATCCAAAACGAGAAGGCATATGACTGAATTTTGGCAGGTTGAACCTGAAATGGCTTATGCCGACATAAATGATGCCATGAATGTTACGGAAGAAATGCTTAGGTATATTGTAAGTCGTGTTTTGGAAAAGAGAAAAGAAGATCTGAAGATTCTTGAAAGGGATATAGCGCCTCTTGAAAAGTGTAGTAATCCTTTCAACAGAATAACATATACAGAAGCCGTTAAGATAATAAATGACAGCGGAACGGAATTCAAATGGGGAGAGGATTTCGGAGCTCCACACGAGGAGATAATCGCTACCCATTTTGATGTACCTACGTTTGTTTATAAATATCCCGCAGCTGTAAAAGCATTTTATATGAAGAGGGATACCGAAGACGATAAATTAGCTCTGGGATTTGATTTGCTGGCTCCCGAAGGATACGGAGAAATTGTGGGCGGAGGACAGAGAGAGGAGAATTACGATACACTTGTAAACCGTATTGAGGAATTCAAATTGCCGTTGGAGGCGTTTAAATGGTATCTGGATCTCAGGAAATACGGTTCGGTTCCGCATGCTGGTTTCGGACTCGGTATAGAGAGGACCGTAAGGTGGATTTGCAAATTGCATCATATAAGAGAAACGGCTGCTTTCCCTCGTACCCTGGAAAGAATCTATCCGTAAACTTGACACAACACCCCTGCAATGTTAGATTATGGTATGAAACGGTTAATATTACTTCTATTTGCGCTTGTACTTATACTGGTTTCCTGCGGTAAAAACGAAAAAACTGTCAGCAATACGGAATCGGAATACTTAACCGATTTTACAATAAATACAAGCAGGAAGGGGCATAAAGAATGGACTCTTATTGCAAAAAGAGCAATACAGATTCCCGGGGACTCCGTAATCACTATTTTTGATTACAATCTTACCTTTTTTAAAAATGACAGTTTTGATTCTTATCTGAAGGCGGACAGCGGTTTGTTCTTCCCGGACAAGGGGAACCTTTATGCATTTAAGAATGTTTTTGTTTTGACAAAAGATTCGGTAACGTTGAAAACCGACAGTCTGTTTTGGGATAATAAACAAAAGATTTTACATGCACCCGGAGAAATCGAATTGAAACAAAACGGTATTTTGCTGAAGGGAAAAGATTTGACATCGAGGAGCAATTTGAAAGAAATTGTTATTAAAAATGTTGAGGGAAGAGAGAAAATTTAGTATATTTTTTGCGGTTTGCATAATTCTTGCAGTCCCGCTTTATGGCGTTTCATACTCCATTAAATCCGACTCCATGATAATATACACGGCATCCGGAGAGAACAGAACAAAGTTTTTCAATAACATAAAGTTTAATATGGATAATGTTAATTTCACTTCACAATTTGCCGAAATGCTGGGGGATTCCGTTTTCATTTTAAGCGATTCCGTTGTAGGAAGGAAACAAAACAACATATATAAAACAGATACGATGTATTTCAATCAAAGGACTTCCGTTGCCACCTTTATAGGCAATAACCGTTTTGATATTGACGGGAGTGTGCTGGAAGGAAACAGGTTTCTTTTAAACCTTATTGATTCGACATTGTTTATGACCGATAAGGTAAAATTCAAATCTCGTAATGATTCCATAGTTGTTAATGCGGGGAGAGGCTTAATAAAGAACAGGGAGAAGTACGCAGTATTTTATGATAATCCCGTGCTTAACATTATAAGGCCGGAAGATACGATTTGTGTTAAAAGTGATACCATAATATTTGAAAATGATTCCATTGCAAGATTTACAAACAATCTTACTATAGTTATGGCAAGCGGGGAGATGACAGGCGAAAAGGGGATTTTTAATGTCAATTCACAAAACGGCATTATCACCGGCAGCCCGCAGTATAAGTCAAATGAAGTAAGAATTAACGGCGATACGGTGAGAATAGTTTCAACAAAAGAAAGTAAAAATATCTTGTTTTACAACAATGCCGAAATGGAGTATAATAAGAATGACTCTATGTTTGTGAAAGCGGACAGCATAGTAATCAAAATAGAGAGTGATACAATTAAAGTAATGAAAGCATTCGGAGAGGTTGATGGGAGTTATAGAAGAGCAGAAAGATAGATTATCAGCAAGCGGACTGGTAAAGAGGTACGGTAAGAAACGCGTTGTAGACGAAGTTTCGATCTACGTTGACAGCGGAGAAGTCGTCGGATTATTGGGTCCTAACGGAGCGGGTAAAACAACGACATTTTACATGATTGTAGGACTTATAAGGGAAAATGCCGGAGTAATTAAGATGAACGAAAAGGACATCACGGAATTGCCCATGTACCTCAGAGCCAGAATGGGGATAGGATATCTTCAGCAGGAATCCTCCATATTCAGGGGTTTAAAGGTATGGGAAAATATATATTCCGTCTTTGAAATAAGGGGGATGGGAAGAGATGAATGTATGACCGAAACCGAAAAGCTTCTTGAAAAATATTCAATAAAGCATATAAGAAATTCCCTGGGTGCATATCTGTCCGGCGGCGAGAGAAGGCGTGTGGAGATAGCAAGGATAATGGCGACCAAACCTCGATTTTTATTGCTTGATGAACCGTTTACCGGTATAGACCCTATTGTAAGAGGAGATTTACAGGAGATTATTTTAAGCTTAAAAAATGAAAATATAGGGATTTTAATAACGGACCATAATGTCAGGGAAACGCTTGAAATTACCGACAGGTCATATATAATGTATGAAGGGAAGATATTGATAAACGGGGAGACGAACATGTTGGTTAACGACAGAGAAGTGAGAGAGAAGTATCTCGGTAAACGTTTTAAATTATGAAACTCAATATAAATCAAAGACTTGAACAGACTATCTCAAGCCAGATAGTCCAATTAATGAAATTGTTGCAGGTCAATAGAACGGATCTCGAGCAACTCATAGAGAATGAATTGGAACAAAATCCGATACTTGAGAAAAGCGAACAGGTGGAGGAAGCCGAATCGGAAGCAATACAGGAAGAGAAAAAGGATGACAATTTTGAAAAATTTCTTAAAGAATTCGAATGGATACAAGAGGAGGATTTTAAATATAAATATTATGCTCCGAAAAAGATTGATGAATCGATAAGTCCGGATATTTACCCGGCAGACAGGGATGTACTTGAAACCTTTAAAATTGATTTTTTCAGCAAATTGAAGGGGAAGAAACTTGACATGGGAAAGTTGCTTATTGATTTGCTCGACGGGAACGGATTTTTAAGAATATCGCCTGAGGAGGTAGCCCAAAAGTATAATTTCTCTGCCGAAGATGTTAAAAAAGTTATTGAGATAATGAAGAACACCGATCCTAAGGGTGTCGGTTCGAGGGATATGTTTGAATTTATTACATTTCAATTGAATCAAATGGGATGGGACGGTGAGCGATATACGGCTGTTCTCAAAGAATACGGAAAGGAATTTAAAGCGGGGGCGTTGGATATAATTTCCAAAAAAAGCGGGATTCCGAAAAATGAACTGGAAAAATTGATTGAAGCCGTAAAATCATGCAGAGCCGTACCGATAGTTAATACAAATCAGAATAACAATTATGTAAATCCCGATATAATAATAAGGAAAATTAACGGTAAATTTGAAGTTATTATAAATGAAGAGGAACTGCCTACAATTCGAATAAACGAGTATTATTTGTCAATACTCAAGGGGGACAAAGGGAATCTCTCGGATGAAGAGAAGAAAAATCTTACGAAATATCTGTACAGAGCCAAATCATTTATCTCCAATCTTTACAAGAGAAGGGATACAATTGAGCGCATTGCCCATGAGATTTTGATTCAACAGTACGGGTTCTTTGAAAACGGCATAGAATATTTGAAACCTCTCTATATGAAAGATATTGCCAAATCACTGGGGTTAAGCAACTCCACGATTACCAGAGCATTGGCAAATAAGTATTTTGATACCCCTCACGGTATTTTTCCCTCCAAGTTTTTCTTTTTAACAAGAGCAAAGGGCAGTGAGAAGTCCGTTTCCGTCAGTCATGTTTTAAAGAAAATTAAGACAATAGTAGATGAAGAAGATAAAAAAGCGCCTCTCTCAGACACAAAAATCATGGAAATTTTAAACAGGGACGGTATTGAAATCAAGCGGAGAACAGTAGCCAAATATCGTGAGAAGCTCGGAATTCCAAAAAAGGGGTTGAGGAAAAAACTTTAATGGAGAGAAACCCTGTTCCTCCCGTTCTCTTTTGACTCGTAAAGAGCGGAATCCGCATGTTTAATCAATATATCGTTGGATAAATATTTATCTTCGAATACCGCAACACCAATGCTAATCGTTATTTTCAAAAGTGTATCGTTGTATTTTATTGAAGTGTTTTCCACTGTGGAGCGCAATTGTTCGGCTATGCTGAGCACTTCATTCTCCTTTTTGTTCGGAACGATGATGACAAATTCTTCTCCTCCGTAGCGGGCGGGAAGGGCGTCATCGGGAATTACCCTCTTCATTATGTCCGCAAGGTGTTTTAAAACCCTGTCACCGATTTGATGTCCGTATTTATCGTTGAATAATTTGAAATAATCTATATCGATCATTATAAGCCCTATGGGGGCGTGCTTTGCCTGGGCTTCTTTTAGCATATGTTTAAGAGATGTCTGGAAATAACGGTGATTGTACAATTCGGTAAGGCCGTCTTTAATTGCAAGATCCTTGACCTTTTCATAAAGCATTGAACGCTCGATTGCCGTTGCAAAAATATTGGCCGTTGGAGAAATAATATCCCTTATCATCTTCTCGTCGTACCTGATTTTCTGTGATTTGTTTATAAAAAGCAATATCAACTTAATAGATTGAGGTTCGGAATTGGCATTAAATACAGGGAACAGCACGAACGATTGAACCCCTTTCTTGATGTGCTCACCGGGGTATAAAATGGGTATTCTTTTAAATTCGGTCTCCTGCATATTTCTAATTATGGGGATACTGTTTTTTGCCGTAACGCTAACCAGTGAGTTGGAAAAAGTGAATCCTTCTCCTTCTTTAAAATATTCATCTCCGAAAATCTTTACAAATCTGCCCATGTCTCCTTCTATGCGAATTAGGATAAGCGAATCGAATGGCATCATCTTTTTCAATGTGTCATGCAGCAATGTGTAGATTTCATTGATTTCCAGATGACGTAAAAGAGTTGTGGAGATGTCTCTGAAAATAGAAAACTTTACGGAATCTCGGTTTTTTATCTGTATGTCGTTTATGAGGATTAATGTTACGGCAACAGTGGTTGCAAAATGTTTAACTTTCTCCTTGTCTTCCCATGTGAAGGCGTTTTCTTCAAGGGAATCGATTACAATAACACCCAAAATCTTGTTCTCAAAAGTTATCTGAATAGCCATGAAAGATCTTACCGGTTCATCCTTTGTATAAAAATCCAATGATGTTACGGGAAGGGTAAATTCGTTGTTCAACATATCACGCCTGTATTTCACTACCCAATAGAGGAGATTTTTTTCTTTTTTTATAACTACGTTTTCGTCGATGTTTTTTGATTTGGACCTGTATGCCCCGATGGTGAGGGATTCGCCTGTTTTGTCTACGAGGAAAATAGCGGCAGTATGCGGTGTAAAAACTTTAAACATAAGGTCTGTAATGGCATAAAGTGTTTTTTCTTTATAAAAGGTATATTGATCCTCTCCGCCGGAAAAAATAATATTTGCTTTTTCCTCTATGTCGGCGCTCTCAGGAGAAACAAACTTATGGGTTTCGATGGAATTGAGTTGCGTTTTCATGTTGCTTATGAAAAATTCCTTTTTGTGGGATACATAACCGATTAACAGAGAAATCAGGAAAAACATTGACTGGTATCCGAATTGATTGTTGCCCGTTGTAATGAATGAAACCGCGATGGAGGCGTAAATTAAAATGAAAACGTAGAGTTCGGAGCGCGAACCCAGGAGAAATGCGAGTAAATAAAGAATACCGAAAAAGGGCGAGTGAAAATTGCCGGTAAGCTGTATTGCTATGAGGAGCAATTCGGACAATATGATGGAGATATACGGCCTGAGTTTCTCATCCTGTGATTTGAATATCGTGTATATGGGGTAAGAGAGGGAAAACAGGATTAAAATTGCCGATACGATTAGTGTGGCTATTGAAACCTGTTTTACAAACACACCGATCAGGATGAGGATGTAAACAAACACAACAAAAATATAGTAAGGTATTTTCTTCAATACATTATCTCTCATAGGCTATAAAAGATATTACAATATTGTGGATTAAAAATCAATAACATATTTTAATGACGGGAATATCACTGAGCCTTTTCTTTCCACTTCTTAACATAGCTGCTCCCCTTTCAGGGGAGCTGTCCGGTTTACAGGACTGAGGGGTGAGGCTCTCGATTTACGATCTCGCGAGGGGTGAGGCTCTCGAACCCCGATACCTCCCAAAAATTGTGTCAGCAAATCCCCCCTCTACGAGGGGTACTGCGTAGCAGGGAGGTGTTTTAAAATAAGTGGAAAGTAGGGGTAAGAACTAAGAAGTTAAATCGGAAGTGATTATCCTATTCCTTTATTTCTTATTTCTCACTTCTTACTTGAAAAATTGCGACGAAGTCGTCCTATTTGAGACGGAGTCGCTTTATCATGCCTATCTACCATATTGCCCATACGGATTTTTGACATCTTAATTATTTTGATGTATAAATGATATAAATATGGAAAAGGGAGGTAAGACAACATGGCGAACAAGAATAACAAGAAAGA
>WFRF01000179.1 GCA_015486655.1 Caldifarciminota bacterium
CTATAATAACGGGTGTAATAATACTGATTGGCTTGTTTAACGCTCTTTTTCCAAAGAGATATCTTATGCTTGTTTTTAAGCACAACAACTTTACGGATCCTATTATAGGAGCCCTCATGGGAAGCCTTTTTGCGGGGAATCCCATAAACAGTTACATAATAGGAGGGGAACTGTTGAAACAGGGGGTAGGCCTTGTTGCCGTTACGGCATTTCTCGTTTCGTGGATTACCGTCGGCTTTGTATCACTTCCCGGAGAGATAATGTTTCTCGGTAAAAAGTTTGCCATACTGAGAAATGTTCTTGCATTTTTATTTTCCATGATAATAGCAGTAGTTGTGGTATATCTGGTGAATCTGTTATGAAAGAAGAGAAAAATATAAAGGGCAAAAAAGCAAAGAAGAAAAAGAAATATTACAATTACATATTTTTGGCCGGATGTGTAATCGGTTATTTAACCGCCATTCTTTTGGTGCCGGGAAAGACACATTTAATAAATAGCAGCATAATAAAATTATTTATAAAGATTTTTCCCGTATTGATATTGATTTTCGTTTTTATGTTTATAATGGATATTCTGTTTCCTGCAGAGAGATTAGCTCGTTTTTTTAAGGGAGGGAGAAGATCGACTTTGTGGTTTGTAACAATAATAGCGGGTATAATCTCGACAGGGTCGGTTTATCTGTGGTATCCGTTACTCAAGGACCTTCAAGGCAAGGGGATGACACCCGAGCTCATTGCCGTTTTTATATTTAACAGGGCTATTAAATTGCAGTTAATCCCCATTATGATTATGTATTTCGGGACGAAGTATGTGATTGTATTAACGGTTGTTATGGCTTTGTTTTCCGTTCTGTACGGCTTAACATTCAAGTTATTTTATGATTTAAAAACGACATAAAACATCTCAAAATGAGATGTTTTATGTTATTCTCTTCCCTATGCGCCCGGCAGGATTCGAACCAGCAATCTGCGGAACCGGAATCCGCTGCTCTATCCAGTTGAGCCACGGGCGCCGAAAGTTATCTTATTTTCTTTTTATGCCTGTTGGCTTTTCTTCTCTTTTTGCGCTTGTGCGTAGCGATTTTTTTACGTTTTCTCTTTTTCCCGCAGGGCATCTAAACTCCTTTTGTTAATTGTTATATTTTAATATCTCTTAATATTTTCTTTAAAATTTTTGAAGGCTTAAAGACAGGAACCAATCTGTCCGGAATTTCAACTTCTTTCTGTGTTTTTGGATTTCTCGTTATTCTTCCCTTTCTCTGTCTGTTCTTAAAAACTCCCAACCCTCTGATTTCGATTCTATCGTTATTTTTCATAGAATCCTGAACGACCTGTATAAATTCATTGAGAACGAGAGCTACGTCTTTTTTCTCAATGCCGGTCTTTTCAACTATTGCCTCTACTATATCGGCTTTTGTAATTGTCATCAACATCCTCCATTTTTATAGTGTATTTATTACCACATTGATAGAGTTATGTCAAGGTATGTTGTTACATATATTGTCGCTTTGGTAATTTAAACTAAAAATCGGGGGCAATATAAACAAATTGGAGTGTGTAAAATCTGTCATTCCGGACTTAATCCGGAATCTCACTTTGATGCTGAACCAAGTTCAGTATGACACTTAAATATTTCTAACTTCTCACTTCTTACTTGATAACTTGCGATGAAGTCGCTTAGTCTACCTACTTCTACAACCTATATTGACATTGTTTAAATTTTATTCTATCATAAATATATGAAAGAGCATGGTAGGGAAAATTGGGATTCCAGGATTGCTTTTATTCTTGCAGCCATAGGTTCGGCGGTAGGGCTCGGAAACATATGGAGATTCCCCTATATAGCATACAAATATGGCGGCGGAGCATTTATAATCCCCTATATAATCGCTCTTTTAACGGCAGGCATTCCCATACTTGCCCTTGAATTTGCCCTGGGCCACAAATCGGAGAAAGCTGCTCCCGGAGCATTCGGATTTTTCGATAAAAAATTTAAATGGATAGGTTGGTGGGCTGTTCTAATCGGCATGAGCATTGTTATTTATTATGCCGTTATAATGTCATGGTCCCTGATATACCTTGGGAAATCCTTTAACCTTGCCTGGGGGACATCCACGGACAGTTATTTTTTTAACAATCTTTTACATCTGTCAAAATCTCCTTCTCAAATAGGAGGAGTTGTGTGGCCAATTTTTATAGGGCTAATAGCCATTTGGATTTGGATCTATTTCAGTATAATAAAGGGGGTTAAAAGTGTCGGAAAGGTGGTGTATGTTACAGTTGTTTTTCCATGGATAATATTAATTATACTTATCATTCGAGGGATTACGCTACCGGGAGCAATGAGAGGTCTTTCATTTTTATTTACCCCTAATTTTGCCGCTCTTAAAAGTCCCGA
>WFRF01000180.1 GCA_015486655.1 Caldifarciminota bacterium
GGATTTATTTAAAAAAGCGAGTAATTTGTTTAAAAATATCGGACAAAAATTTCATTTGGCGGAAGCTTTATTGGAGTGCGGAAAAATATTAAAAGCAATGAAAAATCCTCATTATGTCAGGTGTTTGAAAGAGGCAATGGATATTTTTGTCAAACTCGGACTGGATTACAAGGTTAAGGAAGTAAAACGGGAGTGTATAACTTCCGATAATTAGAACGATTAAATAAAGTTGCAAAAGACAGATTTGTACATTTCATTCTTTTTAAAAGTAATGTTTTTATATTTTTTAAAATGGTAAGTATGGTGGGTAAGTGGTATAGACATATTTATCAGTTTCATACATTGAAATTGATAGAAATATAAAATGAGAACACCGCAAGAATGATTGTTTACAATATGTCATTCTGAACTTGTTTCAGAATCTCATTAATGCCTTGAATTTTATTCAAGGTTACATTACTAAATTCCTTCGGAAAGAGGGGACGGCGTAGCAAGGGGGGGGTAAAAGAGCCATACGGGCTTTCCATTGAATTATAATTTCTTGATTCCTGTCTCTTAATCTCGAAGAAACCTTTTAACTACTATTAGATAGTTAATATGTCGGTGCTTTTCTAAGAAGTAAATATAGAGATGTTTGACAACTCCAATTTAATAATTTATAATTCTAATATGAATTTAGTACCGAAATTTATTGTAAATAATTATACGAAAGGTAAATTATCCGGACGAATGGATAGTGTAATTCTTTCGATTGACCTTGTCGGTTTTACGAAATTAACTGATAAATTGGCAAAGTCGGGAAAGGCAAGCGTTGAGGAGTTGAGCGACATTATTAATAATGTATTCGGAAAATCCATAGAAATTATTTATAAAAATTACGGGTGGATTTCTTCGTATAACGGTGATGGTTTTATAGCGGTATTCCCCACTGAAAGATGTTTGAATGCCATTAGATCGGCTAAAGAAATAAGTGATAAAATAAACAACCTTAAAATAAAAACAAGATACGGCAAATTTATAATTTCAATTCGAGCCGGATTATCAGAAGGGAAAGTAAATTGGGGTATCGTGAAAACGACCCATGGTAATTACTATTATTTTTACGGTAAATCTTTTAAGGATGCTGTAAAATCTCAGAAAAACTCAAAACCGGGGCAGGTAATATTAGGTAAAAATATACCGAACATCTGTGGAGATGACATTAAAATTAAGAAATTTAATAATCTTTACGGTTTGGTGAGTATAAATGGTTCAATTCCCACCGACAAGAAAAAGAAAAAAATAGAGATAAGAGGGACAAAGATTGAGAGGTTTATTCCCACTTCACTAAAGGGGATAGAGAATGGGGGTGAATTCAGATTTATAACATCTGTTTTTTTGTTTTTTAAAAGCCATAAAAAAAAGGAAGAGATTGAACAATTTGTGGTTAAGGTCTTGGAATTGGTCACCAAATATAAGGGATTCCTTAATAAAATCGATTTTGCGGATAAGGGAAATGTCATGCTCATACTTTTTGGAGCCCCGTTGGCTCTTGAGAATCCCGCAATTAATGCAATGGAATTTGCCGATAGAATGAGAATTCAGTTCGGAGAAAATATTAAGATTGGAGCAACCGAAGGGGTTGCATATACGGGTATTGTGGGAAATGAAAAAAGATGTGAATACACTGCCATCGGTGAGATAGTAAATTTATCTTCAAGAATCGGAGAAAAAGCGGATTGGGGCGGTGTCAATGTGAGTGAAAGAATATTTAACAGCACAAAAAACAGATTTGATTATGTTTATCTGGGCGGAAGAAAATTTAAAGGGATTAACCGCAATATAAAAATATATGACTTGAAAGAGAAACGTTCACTTACCGAAAGAATCTACCCGGGTGAGATTATCGGCAGAAGCAGAGAAATATTAAAAATAATTACAATTATTAATGAAGCGAATGAAAAAGGGGAAGGTAAAATCATTAATGTTGAGGGAGCCGCTGGCATAGGGAAAAGCCGTTTATTAATGGAAGTAAAAAAGAAAATTTCACCGGAGGATTTTTATTGGGCATATTTACCTTGTGACAATATATTAAGGGAGAGTTTAAATCCGTTATCCTATTTTATAAAAAAACATTTTATGGTCGAGGAGATTGGAAACTCAGGCGAACTTAAGGAAAATTTCGATAATGTTTATAATGATATATTAAGAAATATAAAAGATAACAGATTAAAAAAGGAATTAATAAATTATTATTCTTATTTGGCAAATTTTGCCGGTATAGATGTTGAGGATGATCTATTTTTTGAGACCGATCCCAAAGAAATTTATAAAAAAACTCTTCACAGTCTCTTAGTTTATTTTAAAGCTCTAAGTTCGTTGAAGACAGTTATAATGGAATTTGAAGATATTCATTGGGTTGATGATGATACTGTTAACTTTCTTGAATTACTGGTAGAAAATATTAAAGATTTTCCCATTGTTCTTATAATGATTGGTCGATCCGTGGAGAAGGAACAACTTAAGAAGATTTACAAAAAAAGTATAGACAGAAAATCAATAAAACTGAAACAGCTGAGTAAAAGAGCATGTAAAGAACTTATAACGGCAGGAATAGGAGCCCCTGCATCTAATGAGGTTGTCGAATTTATTTGGAATAAAGGTGAAGGGAATCCTTTTTATATGGAACAAATAGCGTTATTTTTGCTTGAGAAAGGGTTTCTTGACATGAAAAACGGAAGATATGTTTTGAAAAAACGAGATTTTGATGTGCCCGCATCAATTAGCAATATTGTAATGTCAAGAATCGATAAATTGGAAGCTAATTTAAAGAATGCCGTAAAAAACGCTTCCGTTCTCGGTATGCAATTTTCAATAAGAGTTTTGAGTGCCATGCTAAAAAATAAAATTGATTTATTTGATATAAAAAATATTGAGAGTAAAGATATCTGGAAGATTATAAATGAAATGTTTGGGATTTTTAAACATGCTTTGATTCGAGATACCGTTTATAATATGCAGCTTAAGAAAACATTGAAAAAATTGCATAAAACGGCAGCCGAAGCAATAGAAAATGTATTTCCCGAAGATATTAACAGTCATGTCAGTGAACTGGCATATCACTACTATGAAGCTGAGGAATATGATAAGGCAAAAAAATATATGTATATTGCTGCACAAAGAGCATGGGAAGAGTATAGAAACAGCAATGCTCTCGAAATGTATGAAAAACTCTTGTACATAGAACATGATAAAAGGAAAGTGCTGGATATAAAACTAAGAATAAGTGAAATTTTCCATCGAACGGGAAAATGGAATCAAGTGATAGAACTTACGAAAAAAATATTAAAGAGTGCCAAAGAGACGGGTTATAAATTCGCTATGGCAAAGGGATACAAACTTCTGGCGTTAGTTTATGAGGGAACAGAGAGAGTGGACGAATCGGAAAAACTTGCCAAAGAAGCGATGAAGTTATTTAAAGAAATTGGTAACAACACAGCTTACAGTGACATGCTCAGTATTGTGGCAACGATCTATTATCATAGGGCGGAATATGAAAAAGCAATAAAATTATTTAACGAAAAACTGAAACTGGACAAGAAAACAGGGTATAAAAAGGGATATTACAGTGCCCTCAGCAGATTAGGTCTTATTTATTTTGACTTCGGCAAATTCAATATGGCTCTCAAGATGTTTAAAGAAAATTTAGAGTTTGCCGAAAAATCGGGGAAATTAGATACAATGAGTCATATGTGGGGAAATATAGGACTTATATATTGGAGAGAGAAAGAATACGGTAAAGCAATCGCTAACTTTCAAAAGGTATTAAAAGTAGCCAGGCAATTGGGGGATGTGCAAAGTGAAGCTGAAGCTAGTAATAACTTGGGAATAGTTTACCAGGAGATGGGGGATTTCGATAATGCCATAAAGTATTTGAAATACGGGTATAAATTATGTAAAGAAATAGGTGATAAAGTAACATTGGGATATACGACAGGGAATTTGGGGTTGGTATATTTAGGCAGAGGCGAATTTGATAAAGCCATATCCAATTTCAATATTACGAAAGAAATTGCAACTGCCACAAATGATCCGTTGAGTAAAGCCATTGCTTTTTTATCCATAGGAGAGACCTATATGCTTAAAGGAATATATGACCGGGCAAAACGGGAGATAAAGAAAAGCATAGATCTGTTTTCAAAGATGAAAATGTATTATATGTTATCCAAGGCCTATTATGAAAATGCTGAAATTTCATATCTTTTGGGAAAGGAAAAGCAATCTCAAACACTTTTGGCAAAAACTTATAAAATTCTTCAAAAATCACCCCGGAACGATATTAAAATCAAGTGTGAAATTCTTGAAAATAAGTTGCTGAAAAATAAAGAAAAAGCTGTTAAAAATTTAGAGAAACTGTTGAATAAAACTGACAAAAAAGAGGAAATTGCAGATATCTATTATGCGATTTTCAGCATATCCAAAGATATTAAAATTGCTCGTAAAACATTGAATATGTATAAATCTCTTTATAAGGACACTCCGTTGTTTGTCTTTAAAATGCGAATAAATGAAATCGAATCATTTTTAAACGGTGTGAAGAACAGTTAAAACATCGGAAAACTAATTCATTGACTATCAATAAATAATAATATAGAATCATTGTAAAATATCGGAGGTATTTAATGAGAAGAATAAAGATCTTATTTGTTTTGATTGCGATTTTATTTGCGGGATGTATACACAATTCCAAGCAGTTGAATTACCCTATTAACGTAGAGCCCAATATTGAGAATAGTAATGCAATAACAGTTGCCAATCTTCTGTTTAAAATGAAAGCAAATTCATATAGAAGATTTTATTATAAGTTTGCTCCCGGTGATACGATTGTAGTAAATGCCTGGACGATAAAGGGAGACAATATAAGCAATTTTAATGTTGAAATGCTGCCTTTCAATAATGTTTACAATACCTATGCAGCTAAAACGATTCTCAATGAAAAAATCGTTAACAAAAGAAAGGCGATTTATAAGTTTACCATTTCAAATACCAGCTTATTTTCCACAAAGATGTATAAACTTATGATATACAGAATACCGAAATTTAAGGCATTTGAAAATTTTAATACAACTGTTTATTGGGACACCGTATACGATACGACATACGTAACACAGCGTGAGTCTGTCCTTGTCGACGTGGATTCTACCGTTGAAATTGTGTTAAGTACGAGGGTTCAACTTCCCCCAATGAAAAAATCATATATGGAGGTAAATTTACCGGAAAACACGCTATTCTGGGTTTATTGGATAGGCGCAACTGGATCGGAGAAAACTCCTGTTTTTTCCGATAAAAAAATCAATATTCCGCTTCGTTCGTATGCGTTAGGGAAAATTCCCGGGTTAAAGGTTATAAAGAAAGGCGCTCCTATTGATTATTATTTTATCAGGAGATACACCGATGTCGAAGATTTTATGAACGGGTTTGATTTTAGGTATTTTAAAAGTGGTATTTCCGTGGTTAGTGATTATGCAAAGATAGACAGCCCCGCTCACGGGAAATTTTATATAGCATTGCATAATAAAAAGGGAAATGATAAATTTGTGCATGTTAAAATATTTGCTTTAATCGGCACACCACACTATGAGTATGATTATATTACTGTTCCGAGGGTACGGGTAAGATATATCCCGCACATGTAGGGTGAATTATGATTAAGAATATTAGAAACGTTGTTATTCTTTTTCCTTTCTTATTACTGTCATCCTGCTTTAATACGGCAAAAAGCAATTTAGAGATTTATTTTAGTCCAAATATAAAAAAACATTTGATTACGGAAATAAACAGTGCGAAAAATTCTATAGATATTGCCATTTATGTATTTACCGACAGAGACGTAGCAGATGCTCTTAACAGAATAGCTAAGAGAGGTGTTAAGGTCAGGGTTCTTTTCGGGGAAACGAGTGATCAATTTTCATCTTCCGTTGACGAGTCGTTGGTACCGGAGATAGAGAAGAAAAAAGACGGTATCCACAAGTTCGAATCGGATGGCATAATGCACAATAAGTTTGCCGTTATAGATGAAAACACGGTAATTACCGGTTCTTACAATTGGACATATTCGGCTAATGCAAAGAATAATGAAAATCTTATTATAATCAGGGATAACAGCCAAATTGCCCGGAAGTATGAGGATGAATTTACCAGATTATGGAGACGCGGAAGAACATTAAAAACCGTAATAGCCAAAGGGAAGGTGAACTTTAATAATCCGGCGGATGTAAAGATGCATGTGGGGGAATATGTAAACGGAGTCGGTATTGTGGAGAATGTCGGTTATTCCAAGAGAAGCGGTACATACTTTTTGAATTTCGGTGCCGGAAGAGGAGGCTTTACAATCGTTATATTCAGGCGTACAGCTTCCGCCTACAAGAACAACAGGGGGTCTATATTTAACCTTAAAGGTAAAACCGTAAAGTGTTACGGTAAAATCAAGTACTACAAAAAATACGGTTATGAAATTATTCTGAATAACTATAAAAACTTGGAGCTGCTCAATGATTAAAATTAATAAGTTTGACGAATCTATGATCAGAAAAATGACAGTCCTCGCCGAAAAATATAATGCCATTAATCTTGCACAGGGATTTCCCGAACATACCAAGAAGGCAATTATCAATGCGGCAACCAGAGCCATAGAGGAGGATAAAAATCAATATACGGTTACATATGGTCTCAAAGAATTGAGAGAGAAATTAGCAGAAAGAATAAGACAAGAGAGGGATGTCAATATCGGTTATGAAGACATTATAATTACATGCGGAGCAAGCGAAGGAATTATCGATGCGGTTCTCGGTAATGTGCCGAGAGGCGGCAACGTTATTATCTTTGAACCTATTTATGAGAATTATATTCCGGCTGTACAATTAGCCGGTGGGAATATCAAAACAATACCATGGGATAATGGAAAGTTTGATATGGAGCAGCTCACGGAAGTTGTTGAGAGGGGAGATTTCATAATTATAAATACGCCCCATAATCCTACTGGCAAAGTATTCTCAAGGGAAGAGTTGTTGCGCATAGCCGATATTGCAAAGAAATACGATTGCATTGTAATAACCGATGAGACATATGAATATCTGACATACGAGAAAAAGCATGTATCCATAGCATCTCTGGAAGATATGGGAGGAAGAACGATAACGGTGGGTAGCTTTTCCAAAACATACTCCGTTACGGGATGGAGGATGGGATATATCTACGCAAAAGGACTTTTAATGCAAAATATAAAGAGTGTCCACGACTATTTGACTATATGTGCTCCTTCGCCTTTTCAATATGCCGCATTGGAATTACTCGATTTACCACATCAATATTATGAAGGGTTTGTGGAGTCTTATAGAAAGAGAAGAGATTTCATGGCGGAAGAACTTGTGAAGTGCGGGTTTGAGTTCGAGCTTCCCCAGGGGGCTTACTATATATTTGCAAAGCTACCGAAATTTATTGAGATGAATGACATCGATTTTTGTTTTGATCTGGTTAAAAACGGAGGTGTTGCCCTTGTCCCGGGTTCAAGTTTCTTTTATAAACATGACAATAAACGATATGTTAGATTTTCGTTTTCCAAAGATATGGATTCTTTAAAAGAAGCAATAAAAAGATTAAATTCCTATCTAAGCAAAAAAACGCGAAAATAGAAAAGGAGAGGAAAACTTTCTCTCCTTTTGTTTTTCCGTTTATGCTTATTCCATTAAGGGGTTACGAGATAATGGAATCCCCAAAGATTAGCGTCGTAGGGCATTGAATCATCGGTAAGTGTTCCGTTGGACAAAACATCAAAACCAACTCTGTAAATCCCAAGATTATGGGGAGTCTTCCATGTCCCGTGATATACACCTGCAATTGTTGAGTCTTTCTCAAATCTCCATCTCCACATATGGGAGTGTAGAAAAGCAAAAGCGTCGGGTTCGTTTGTGTATATTGTTATATTTGCCTGGTCATCGGGCCTTACCTTTATTATATCCTCTTTATTAACGAGTTTTGTAACATCTGTAATTAATGTATCAAGTCCGGTATTCTGAAGGGTGATTCTTACACTGTCTATCTGTATATTGTTGTTATCGGTAGTTATTTCAGTTCCGCTTATGGCATATAAACGCCATCCTCTGTGATAAGTCGAAACGGTATCCTTTTTGAAAATCGCCGATCTTGTCCAAATGTCCGTAAAATGCTTTTCAACGATTACCGTATCTCCGCTTAAATTTCCATAGATATGAAGAATCCCGGGGATATGTCCCACAACGCTTACGTAGGCAGAATCGCCGACAATGTTGATGCTGATGTCCCTTGATATGCTTTGTGTGGTATCCAATGTTCTGTACCAAAGGAAAACCTGATCAAATTGGGTCATAAGAGTAGTAGGGAGTGTTTCTTGTCCGTAATGACTGTCTGCGTTAAACCATGTGCTGTCGTTAACGACAAGATCTTCGATGGCACTCTTATCGCTGTTTTGCGGTGTTATGCTGCAGCCGGCCAATAAAAGGACTAACAGAATGAACGATAATAAGACGGGGAAAATGGTTCTTTTCATATATGCCTCCATTTTAAATTCATAATATAGACTGATTAAATTGTAAAAAGGTTTATAAAAAAATACCTCCTGAAAAAAGGAGGTATTTTTAATAAAGCAATAAATTTTAAAAATCTACTTTTTAAATTTATCCAGCTCAAGCATAATAGTTTTACACTTGTCCCAATTGTCGTAAACTATTTTGAGATCCTCTTTGGAAATATGTCCCTGTTTTATCATGTTTGATGACATATCCTTTGCCATTCCGTAGGCGGCATCATTTTTCCCCTTATTATTTTCCATACTATTGAGCATGGTAAGAACAGCCATACTTGTGGCGGTGGCGCTTGTTTGTGTCATACAATCGGACCAGTCTTTAAACCCCTGTTTAACGGCCATACTGTTAAGCATCGCTTTAAATGTGCTGTCGGGATTCTTTAAATTTTCATCATGTTGCTTGGAATAATTTAACATGGCTTCCCAAACGGCGGGAATCTTGTCAAGATTATTTACGGAAATTTGTGTTTTCGATGAAAAGAGCTCATTCAATTCATTAATTGCATCGGCAGGATATTTTGCCGGTTTTTTATATTTCTCCGTATTATTTGCCGTCATAGTCGTGTCTTTAGTTTTTGCCGTTTGTTCGGTTTTGTTTTTTATACTGCTTGCTTTCTCTTTTTTCTCGGATTTACCGCAAGAAACGAGCATGAAAGATATTAAAAGAGCCACTAAAAGTACCGAAAGTTTTGTTTTCATTTACATCTCCTTTTGAATTTGATTGTGACACTATAAAAGATTTACCTGGATATGTCAAGTTATGCCGTAAAATACGGAATAAATACCTTGAACATAAATCAATGAGAAATTTGCATTTTTGGTAAGAGGTATAGACATATTAAGCGACTTAGTCGCAAGTTATCAAGTAAGAAATAATAAGTTAGAAGTGGGAACTGAGAACTAAGAACTAAGAAATAATTGATTACACGGCCTTTTTTCTTTAAGATTACCTCTTTTCTCTTTTTTTGAATACTCCAACATGTGACATCTCCCTTGGGAATTAACATGTGACATTTTGACATTGTAACAACACATTTGCATTTTTCTGCTTGAAAAATAAATATTTTTTTGATATATATAATAGTTATACTTTTGATCTTTGAAATATTTTTTGTTGACATAAATGGATTTTTCTGTTAGTATGTAGCTCTGAAAAATCGTGCTGGCGTAGCTCAGTGGTAGAGCAGCTGATTTGTAATCAGCAGGTCGGGGGTTCAACTCCCTTCGCCAGCTTAATAAGATAGTGGTGGGGTTCCCGAGCGGTCAAAGGGAGCAGACTGTAAATCTGCCGGCGAAGCCTTCGAGGGTTCGAATCCTTCCCCCACCACCATGCGGGAGTAGCTCACTTGGTAGAGCATCAGCCTTCCAAGCTGAGGGTCGCGGGTTCGAGTCCCGTCTCCCGCTCTGTTTTTATTATTTGTGGGTAAGTAGTATTGGACATGCCCATGTAGCTCAGGTGGTAGAGCGCATCCTTGGTAAGGATGAGGTTCACCGGTTCAAATCCGGTCATGGGCTCCAGAAATCATTATTACTGGAGGTAAAGTAATATGGCAAAAGAGAAGTACGAAAGAACGAAGCCGCACGTTAATGTGGGAACAATAGGACATGTAGATCATGGAAAGACCACATTGACGGCAGCGATAACGAAAGTGTTATCGAAGAAAGGGTGGGCTGATTTCACGGCGTATGACAGTATTGATAAGGCGCCTGAAGAGAAAGCCAGAGGAATAACGATACAGTTGGCACACATAGAGTATCAGACTGAGACGAGGCATTATGCACACGTAGATTGTCCGGGACATGCCGATTACATCAAGAACATGATAACGGGAGCGGCACAGATGGACGGAGCAATATTGGTAGTGAGTGCTCCTGACGGCCCTATGCCACAGACGATGGAGCATATACTATTGGCGAGACAGGTAAACGTCCCGTCGATAGTAGTATTTTTAAACAAAACGGACATGGTGGATGATCCTGAATTGATAGAATTGGTAGAGATGGAGGTAAGGGATCTGTTAACGAAGTACGAATTTCCCGGAGACGAAGTACCGATAATCAAAGGCAGTGCATTGAAGGTATTGGAGAGTGACGACGAAGAAGCGGAGAAGCCTATATGGGAATTGTTAAATGCAATGGATGAATATATACCGTTACCGGAGAGAGACAAAGACAAACCGTTCTTGATGAGTGTGGAAGATGTATTTAGTATCACGGGCAGAGGAACGGTAGGCACGGGCAGAGTAGAGAGAGGAGTAATCAAACCGGGAGATGCGGTAGAGATAGTAGGATTTGGAGAAGTAAAGAAGACGGTAGCGACGAGCTTAGAGATGTTCAGGAAGGTATTGGATTATGCGGAAGCGGGAGACAATGTAGGAGTGCTGTTAAGAGGAGTAGACAAAGACGAGTTGGAGAGAGGAATGGTAATAGCGGCACCCGGAACGGTAACGCCACACAAACACTTCAAGGCGAAAGTATATATCTTGAAGAAGGAAGAGGGTGGCAGGCACAGTGCATTTTTCAATGGATACAGACCGCAGTTTTATTTTAGAACGACGGATGTAACGGGATCGGTAAAGCTTCCTGAAGGAAGAGAAATGGTAATGCCGGGAGACGACGTAGAGTTAGAAGTAGAGTTGATAACGCC
>WFRF01000181.1 GCA_015486655.1 Caldifarciminota bacterium
ATTTAAGGTAATTCCCGATGACTATGATTTGATAAAGGAAACCGTAATAAAAGCATATGAGGATCACGATATAGTTATAGTGGGAGCAGGTTCTTCTCACGGAAGCAGAGATTACACATCTTCCGTGCTTGAAGATTTGGGGAAAGTCGTTGTTCACGGGACAAACATACGTCCGGGCAAACCCGTTATACTCGGAGAAATAAAGGGAAAACCTTTTATCGGATTACCCGGCTATCCTTATGCTTTTAAATTGAATACGGATTTATTTATTGGAGAGATATTCAAAAGGATTTATGGGTACAGAACAATGAACCGTGAGAAGGCAATAACGGTAAAAAAAATCCCTTCACAAATAGGAGTAAAACATTACTACAATGTAAATCTAGTGTATTTGGACGGCAAAAAGAGAGCCTTGCCCGTTAAAACCGGATCTAGTAAGTTATACAATTGGATAAGTGCTTCAGGATATACCATAATTGATGAAGGTTCGGAAGGAATTGAAGGAGGGGAAGAAATTAATATATTTACAGATAAAAGCGATGAGGAAATCAAAAATAATCTTCTCTTCGTGGGCTCAAACGATATACTTATCGGAGAGCTGGGTAATGCCCTTTATGCAAACGGTAAAATTAAATTGTTTATAAATAATGCAGGCAGCATGGGGGGGATTTTGGCTGTTCAAAAAAAGGCTGCTCATTTCACGGGTATACATCTCTTTGACGATAAAAATCGGATATACAATATACCGTTTATTGAAAAATACTTTCATGGTAAGGGAATTATCGTTCACCTTGCAAACAGATCCCAGGGGATTCTGTACAGGAGAGAAATAACAGAAAAACCGAATTCCATAGAGGATATTGCGAGGAGAAAATTATCATTCGTAAACAGACAGATAGGGGCAGGCACGAGAATGATGTTTGATTTTTTGCTTAAGAGTAAAGGAATAAATAAAACAGAGATTATCGGATACAATAATATTGTAAACACTCATATAGATGCAGGTTATATTGTGAAAGAAGGGTTTGCGGATACGGCAATTGCACTTGAATACATTGCACATATGTTAGGTCTTGGGTTCATACCGTTATTTAATGAAAGTTATGATCTCTATTTCCCCGATTATTTTTTGGAAGATGATAGGTTTAATGTTATTCTTGACCTGCTTAAAAAGAAAAAAATCGGCGACACGCTTAAAGATAAGGGATATGACTTAAGTAAAATGGGAGAGATTATTTATGAAGGATAAATTCGGTAGAGATATATACTATTTGAGAATTTCGGTTACGGACAGGTGTAATTTGCGCTGTATCTATTGTATGCCTGAAAACGGCGTTAAATTTATTCCTCATAAAGAAATTTTACGTTTTGAAGAGATAATTGAAATCGTAAAGGCTTCCACAACAATTGGCATTTCAAGTGTAAGGTTAACGGGAGGAGAACCGTTGTTAAGAAAGGGGACTGTGGAATTAATAAGGATGTTAAAGGATATTAAAGGTATCAATAGAGTAACAATGACAACCAACGGTACTCTGTTAAGTAAGTATGCAAAGGAGCTTAAATCTGCGGGAATAACCAGTATAAACGTGAGTCTTGATACATTGATGCCGGATAAATTCAGGAAAATTACACGCAACGGAGATATAAACGATGTAATAGAGGGAATAAAAAAAGCCGTAGGAGAAGGCATTACAACAAAGCTTAATGTTGTGCTGCAAAAAGAGAATCTCGATGAAGCAGCCGATTTAATTAGATTTTCAAAAGAGATGGGAACCACAATACGATTCATTGAATACATGCCCCTCGATTCTTGTATAGTTTTGTCTGAGGATCCTTTTGTTTCAGCAAAAGAATTAATCAGAATCATAGAAGAAACTTTCGGTGATATTGCTGAAACAAATTATACCATGGGGGACGGTCCTGCAAAATATATTCATATTAAATCATTGGATACGGAAGTGGGTATTATTGCGTCTATTTCAGAACCTTTTTGTTCAAGATGCAACAGAATAAGGCTAACATCCGACGGCATTATAAAACCCTGTCTTGCGTCGAATATCGGTTACGACATAAAATCGGTTTTAAGGGCAAAACATGGAGAAAAAGATATCGTAAATACAATCGTAAATGCCATAGAGGCCAAACCTTTGATGCATCATATGAACTCAAAGAAGCAGGAAATTCACATGAATAAAATCGGAGGATGATATGTTCAGTCATTTAAATAAAGAGGGTAGGGGAAGAATGGTGGATATAGGCAATAAAAAAGATACGGAAAGATATGCGAAGGCTCACGGTTACGTATTTATGAGTAAAGAAATACTGCAAGCCGTAGAAAAGGGAGAGGTCTCAAAAGGAGATGTGCTTAGTGTGGCACAAATTGCAGGTATAATGGCAGCCAAACAAACCC
>WFRF01000182.1 GCA_015486655.1 Caldifarciminota bacterium
CAGATAACACAGATTATTTCACAGATTAACACGGATATGTTTTAAATTTTTCTAAATATATTTTCCCTTTCTGTGAGAATCTGTGCTTAATCTGTGTGAATCTGTGGTTTATTTTTCCTTGCAAATCTGTGGATTTTCTTTCCTTTAACCACCAGCCTTCATTTCATTTCGGCGTGGCAGGCAGATAACACAGATTATCACGGATTATTTCATTCTTAATTCTTAATTGCGGCTTGCCGCGTTAAGGAATTAATTATTATTTTATATTCATCGCCATTTTGTTTATTGTCAAAAGCATCAAAATTGCTACCAGATGCTTGATTAGGATATTGAATATTAGAATTTGTCCAAATTACATCATAACTTCCCCCGCTACCGCCTTCGAGATAGTTGTTTACCGTTAGAGGATAGGTGGGTTTGTAAGAGGATTTTATTTCGGGAACAAAACCTTCTGTAAAAGTAAAATATAAATTTCTATTTTGAGAATAATTTTCATTATCCCAATTCCTATATTTGTACTTTTTGTTATTATAATTATAAATTTCATCAACTATTTGAAACGTATGGGTTTTAAAAGGTTCAAACAGAATATGATTCCCGTTACTATTTATTTGAACAGTATCTCCGTCAACTTTCATTTTACCGCCATAATGATCCTCAATATAATTACCCACGAGAATTGATTTTTTTATTGGAATTATTGCCGCATTTATTATTTCCGGATTATAATTTCTTACATTATAACCGCTTGTCCAAACACCGACCGCAGTGGTATCTTTAGTACGGATTGTTATGTAATCGCCGATAAAATTATTGTTAACATCCAGATTGTTAACATCAAAGTTTCCCAAATCAGTCTTGTTAAATTCATTGCCACCGTCAACCGAAGTTAAAAGTTTGGTATATACGATATTAAATGTTTTTGTGTCTAAATGATCATACAGAATATTTATAATACCCTCTTTAGATATAGAAATAGCCGGGAAAAATTGTTCGTTAGTATCATCATCTGAATACACCGTTTTTGTAGTCCAATTAACTCCTCCGTCACTCGAAACGGAAAGATTTATCTTTGCACTTTTTCCGGAACCCTCACCAATATCTACGTTTTCAGCCCAAACGGCGTATATTTTATTTATATCGTTAATATCAAGGTTATTTATCGAAATCGAAGGAAAACTATTTACCCTAAAGTATTTTCCATCGGAAGGACCGAGTACGGTTGCGGTTCCATTGTAAATATTGGCTTTATACCCAATTCTCTCGAATTGGGAAATGGTTTTATGAAAACCAAATGTGTTCCCTAAGGTAGTTGATTTAGCTATTTTTATCGAAGAAGTTGTATGTTGCGAAGGGTTTACAATATAAACAACATAAACATTGTTATCTCTGTCCGTTATTGGAATAGCTCCGTTACACTCGGTGTCGCTTGATTCGCTAACTGTCACAGGCGTTGTAAATTCCAAGTTATTTGTGTAGGACCAGCTCAATTTGATTTTATTTGTATTTTCGCTATATGTAACATATATACGATTATTCTGTTTGTTGACATAAATATAGGGTTTATCAACCGCTGAAGAATTATTAAATTCTACTACTTTAATTGGAAAATCTGACCAACTGATACTTCCGTTAGATCTTTTATTTAAATAAACGCCGGATTTATTATCCCCTATTGCCAAATATGCACAATAAATATTTCCGGAAGCATCAAAATCCAAACTCGGGTCGGTGTACTTTGTATAGCCGTTTTGAACCGGTAAATTTGTGTACATCCAATTTTCACCTTTGTTATTCGAATAATAAATCCCAATTTCCTTTTGCGTAAACAAATTGTAATTCGAAGAATCTAACAATCTATAATTTGTTGCAATAATGATGTTTTTATCATTCAACGGATTTATTACAACAGCAGGCTCATTGTTATTTACCAAACCGTTGTTCCAATTTATGCCTGCTTTGTATTTTTTAATTAAATCAGTATTTTGACCGTAAATGATATTTAATAAAAATAGACAAATAATTAATATAAACTTTTTCATTTGTGTTCTCCTTTTAATTTAACGTTCCTTTTAAAATGAAGCCCTTTAATCCAAAGCCTTGTTGATCCGTATAGCCAACAATAAATACAGTTTTATTAAAGACCATTATTCCCTTTAATACTCCCGATGCACGCTCCAACTTATCGTAATGATGCCACTCTTTACCGTTAAAATGTGTTACATTACCGAAATCTCCCGTTACAAATATGTTGTTGCTTGCATAACCTCTTATACGTTCGCCGTAAAAACCAATGTCAATTTGTTTCCAATAATTATTTCTTCGTCGTCCTACACCTCCTCCGTTGGCAATATAAAGTTCATAGTTATTCTCTAACCAAACAGAATTAAATGGAGGAATTAATTCGTTTCCTGAAACGGAAGACGGTGCTTTATTTATTAGTATCCATCGACCGTTTTCAAGAGAATATATCGCTCCGGTTCTTAGTCCGTTATTATTGCCGGATACTGAATATATTGTATTTTCATCCAAACCGTAAATATCTCTGATTCCTTCATTATTAGCTTGCACGTCCATTAAGCTAGCCTTACTTCCGTCCCAATGAACTATTCTGCCCCACAGATTTCCCAAATACAAATTATTGCTCGATGTGCCCCAGATGCACATGTATTCAC
>WFRF01000183.1 GCA_015486655.1 Caldifarciminota bacterium
ATGAAGAGGTTAAATCTTACTATGAAGAAATCATGAAACCCATTATGGCAGGTAAAGGGGATACGATACCCGTGAGTAAGGTATCCGAAGACGGTACTTTCCCGAGTGATACTTGTCAATACGAGAAGAGAGATATTGCTATCCTTCTTCCAAAATGGGACCCTTCTTTATGTATTCAATGTAATCTGTGCGTAGCTGCATGTCCCCACGCAACAATCGTGAGTAAAATAATAAAAGAAAGCGACAAGAAAAAATATGTAAAGGGCGAAGGAGCAAAAGAGTTTGCAACATTACCTGCAATGGGGCTCAAAAACGGTGAGAGTTTCGGTATTCAAATACTTGCGGAAGATTGTACAGGTTGCGGTGTTTGTGCCAATGTTTGCCCTGGCGTTAAGAGAGATCCCAAAACAAAGAAACCCACAGGCGAAAAGGCTCTTACAATGGTTAGAAGGGAAGAGATTTTTGATCAACATATTAAAACAGAAAAAATTTGGGAAAAGCTACCGGAAACAGACAGAAAGTACATTGAGAAAATTACATCAAAGAATGTCGGGTTTATCCCATCTCTGTTTGCTTTTAGCGGCGCATGTGCAGGTTGCGGAGAAACCCCTAATATCAGACTTTTAACGCAACTGTCCGGAGAAAGGGCGATTATAGCTAATGCTACCGGATGTTCAAGTATATACGGCGGAACAGTTCCTGGTTTTCCTTACAGAATCAGTGAAAGAGGTATGGGACCGACTTGGTCGAATTCACTCTTTGAAGACAATGCCGAATTCGGTATGGGAATGAGTATCGCTGACGAAAAAATGAGGGAAATAGGGAGAAAAGCCTTTTATAACTTGAAAAAATCATGGAAATCAGCAGGAAAACATAAAGAACTCGTTGCTCTTATGAGTAAAATCGAAGAGGTCTGGGATGAGAGGGCAGTAGAAAAATTTTATCTCGTCGATGGTTTAATGAAAGAGTTGGAAAAGAACTTAAAGACAATAAAAGGAGAAATAAATAAAAAAGAAATCAACGATTACAATGATCTGATTTCAACCCTTCCACATATTGCTCTTAGAACGATATGGATAGTCGGAGGAGACGGTTGGGCTTACGATATAGGTTACGGCGGATTGGATCATGTGCTTGCCTCAGGTAGAGATGTAAATGTCCTTGTTCTTGATACGGAAGTTTATTCAAACACCGGGGGACAATGTTCAAAAGCTACTCCCATGGGAGCAGTTGCGAAATTCGCCGCTGCAGGTAAACGCTATACAAAGAAGGATCTCGCAATGATGGCAATGTCATACGGATATGTCTATGTGGCAAGAATTGCTATAAACGCCAACCACAGTCAAGCATTAAAAGCAATGAAAGAAGCAATTGAATATAACGGCCCTTCAATTATTATAGCTTATTCACCCTGTATAGAACACGGGTATAACCTTATGTTTAATCCCGAGCATCAGAAACTTGCGGTGGAAAGCGGTGTTTGGCCTATTTACAGATATGATCCCAGACTTGCCGAAACGGATAAAAATCCGTTGCAGCTCGATATAAAAGAGTTAAAAGCAAAACCGAAAGATTTCTTGGTTAAAGAAAACAGATTCAAAAGGTTATTGAATGAACGCCCCGAGGAAGCTGAAAATATATTCAACGAGGCTGAAAAAGCGATTATAAAGAAGTTTGAGTACTTAAAGAAATTGGCATCAATTTAGTATAAAAAGAGAGGGATATCTTTTATCCCTCTCTTTTTATTTTAATTATTGACATAGTAGCATTTTGTTAATATAATAGCCAAAACAAAAAAGGAGAGTACATGACCGTAAAGTATCTTGACCTAAAAAAGCAATACGAATCAATCAAAGATGAAATTGATCGCTCCATTTCAAATGTTATTAACGATACTGCTTTTTCTTACGGAAAATATGCAAAGGAATTTGAAAACAACTATAAAAAATTTTTAGGCACCAAATATGTATTCGGAACAAGTTCCGGAACATCCGCTATTCATCTTGCTTTGCTCGCTATGAACATAGGTCCCGGCGATGAAGTCATCACAGTACCTAATTCATTTATAGCCACTGCTGAAGCCATAAGTCACACCGGTGCCACACCTGTTTTTATCGATGTGGATCCGAAAACATTCCTAATGGATCCCGACAAATTGAAAGGAGCCGTTTCACCAAGGACAAAAGCGATTATTCCCGTGCATCTCTTCGGACAACCGGCGGATATGGACCCGATATTGAATATAGCTTCCGATTATAACTTGTTTGTGCTGGAAGATGCATGTCAGGCTCATGGAGCAATGTATAAGGATAAAAGAGCTGGCAGTATCGGAGATGCAGCCGCTTTCAGCTTTTATCCCGGCAAAAATCTCGGAGCATACGGCGAAGGTGGTGCCTGTTCAACGAACAACAGTGACATTGCCACAAAAATTGATCTATACAGGGCACACGGAGAAATAAAAAGATACTATCACGAAACTATTGGATATAATTACCGTCTTGACGGAATACAAGGGGCAATCCTAAATGTTAAACTACAACACCTTGATGAATGGAACGAAAAGAGAAGAAAAATAGCTTCCATGTATAACGAACTATTGGATGGTGTAGGTGATATTATTACACCTTATGAAGGAAAGAACAGAAAATCCATTTATCACATATATGCCATTAGATCAAAATACAGAGATTCTTTGAGGGATTTTCTTTCGTCTAATGACATTCAAAGTGGAATACACTATCCTGTACCGATACACATGCAAAATGCATACAAACATCTCGGTTACAAGAAGGGAGATTTCCCGGTAACAGAGGAACAAGCAGAAA
>WFRF01000184.1 GCA_015486655.1 Caldifarciminota bacterium
ACCATGTCTTCTATGGATTTATCGTAAACCTGGAGTATGTCTTTTAAAAAAGCGTTGCTTAAACTTGTGAGCATTGTTACTCCAACAACGCGCAATTTTTTATTTTCGCCGTCAAGTGCCGATTTCATGGCTTGTTCCATCATTTCAAATCCCCCCAACGTGTGAATGGTCAGCAAATCAACACCTATGTCAATTGCCGATTTAATGGCGTTTGCCACAGTGTTGGGGATGTCGTGAAATTTAAGATCAAGAAAAACTCTGTTTCCCCTGTGTTTTACCTCTTTCACAATTTCGGGACCGAATTTTGTAAAGAGCTGCATGCCGATTTTATAGAAGGAAACTATGCCGTCCAGCTCATCGAGAATGTCCGTTACCGATTTTTTATCGGGTACATCAAGCGCAACGATTAATCGCTCATTCATTTTTACTCCCTTTGAAAGTTCCGATTATTTCACTTACATTGGACAATCCTTTTCTGTCGAGGTATTGTTCAATGAAATTATTTATATCAAATGCTATTTGAGGATTTCTGAATATTGCACTACCTACCTGTATCATCGATGCTCCAGCCATAAAGAACTCGATTGCGTCACTGCCGGAATTTATACCACCCATACCTATTACGGGGATGTTGACCGTTCGGGCGGCTTCGTAAACCATTTTAAGAGCCATTGGTTTTATTGCGGGGCCCGAAAATCCTCCGAAAGGTTTTCCGATTCTGGAATATCCGGTTTCTATGTCTATGCTCATACCGAGAAAGGTATTTACGAGAGAGATTGCATCACTGCCCGCATCCTCCGATGCTCTTGCTAATTCCCTTATGTTGCAAAAATTCGGCGACAATTTGGTTATAAGTAATTTCTCCGTTGCCTTTCTGACTTTTTTAACGAGAGCAAAAGCCGTATTTGGGTCCTCGCTGAACATCATTCCGCCTGTTTCCACGTTGGGACAGGATATATTGAGCTCGTATCCCAGGATATTCATGTGCTCGATTTTTTTGATAACGGATAAAAATTCATTTTCCGTTTCAGCTCCCACATTCACGATAACATGAGTAGGGAAAACCCTGTATGTTTCTTCGTAATTTTTTATAAATTCATCCGTTCCCGGGTTTGCAAGCCCGATTGAGTTAATTAGCCCGCATGGTGTTTCAACGATTCTCGGAGGAGGATTCCCCTCCTTGGGAAGCAATGATAAACCCTTTGTTACAATTGCGCCGAAATCGTCGAGATTTACTATATCGGCGTATTCGATTCCGAAACCGAATGTGCCCGATGCGGCAATGACAGGAGTGGCAAATTCCGTGTTGCCTATTTTTACTTTTAATTTTTCATTCATCCGAAAATCTCACTTCCTTCAAAAACGGGACCGTCTTTGCAGACATATTTGTATTTCCCGCTTTTTGTCATTATAGCACAACCGAGGCAGACTCCCACTCCGCATGCCATTCTCTCTTCAAATGAGAAATAGGATTTGTTCATCTTTGTTTTCTCATATACGGATTTGAGCATGGGCGTCGGTCCGCAGGCGTATATCACACTATTGGGATTTGTTTTTATGAAATCCGTTACCAATCCCTTATTGCCGAGGCTACCATCTTCGGTTGTGAAAACCACCTCGGAGCAAAGATTCTCAATTTGCTCTTTTAAAACGATTTCATGCCTGTTCTTTGCCCCCCAGAAAAGTATCCTTTTGCTTTCGGGAAAATTTTTCTTGACTGCTTTCAGCATATAGTGAACGGAGGCTATCCCCGTACCGCCGGCTACGAAAATAAACTCGTCGGATTCCGGAGCGGGATAGGCATTTCCCAGAGGTCCTATAAAGTCAATGTATTCACCCGTTTTTAGATTTTTCATTAATTCCGTTCCTTTCCCGACAATGCGGTAGAGAACGGATATTGTACCTTCGGATGTATCGAATATGCTGAACGGACGCCTCAAAAACGGATCGAGGTTTTTATTGATTTCAATATTTATGAAATTGCCTGGAAGTATCTCGTTTTCGACGCCCATTGATGTAAACTCAATAAGGTACAGATCCGGAGACAGCGGTTTATTGTTCAGTACTCGAGATTTTATTCTTTTCATATTTAATCGTCTTGCTGTAGAAACTATCGGGATATTTTTCAAGTAAGAGATTTTCATAATAGTTTGCACTGTCGCTCTCAGCGTATATGTTTTTGTATAACCAACTTAAAGTATATAGGATTTTGTCACCGAACCCTTTAGCTTTATCAGAATTGTAAAGAGAAAAGAGAATTGCTTTTGCCCTGTCCGGGTGATTCAGGTTGAATGCATACAGCTCTGCGATGCGAAGTTTGTTTACAACCAAAGAATCCTGAGAAAGTGAATCTGCTTTTACGGAGTCTATCTTTGTCAAATTCATTATTTCATTTAACGATTTGTATCGATTTCTGCAGTTGTAATAAAGGGAGTCTCTCAAACGGATTTTATCGGTATTTTTCAATATATCAACGGCTTTGTCTATGCGGTTGTTTACATTCTCCTCAATTAAGCTGGAGCGATCTATTGCCCTTAAGGTAATACTGTCATTGCGGGATGATTTCATCACCTCATCATATATCTTGTACGCTTTATCGTAATTATCGAGTTTCTCGTAAATATCTGCAATGGAGAGATTTACAAGGTTGTACTTATCCTCATTGGGAGCACGGTCCTTAAGTTTATTAAGTGACCCGAGAGCATCTTTTAGTTTGCCTTGATCGATTTTGTCCTTTGAAAGTTTTAAAAGAATGGAGTACTGTTTTTCTTTGTCGGGATTTAGTTTCAATATTTTATTGTAGTAAATTTCCGATTTGTCGTATTTGCCGTTCTTTGAATACAAATCACCGAGAAATTCGTAAAGGTTTATTCGTTTTTTCTTTGAGATTTTTTTCTTTGAATTGGCTTCAAGCAATTTTATTGCTTCGTTATCTTTTCCAAGCTCAATGAGACATTTTGCTTTAAGTATAACGACATCTTCATCATTAGAAGATTTGATTTTTCCCAATTTTATTATGGCATCTTCGTAATCTTCATTTTTAAATAAAATATAAGCGTAAAGGTAGTTGATTTGATCTTCAATATCGTTATGTTTATAGTATTTTTGAATTTCATCAAGTTTTGTAACGGCTTTGGAGTAGTTTTCCTTTCCGCCTTTTAAAACATAAGCTTTTGCCATAAGAAGAAGAGCGTTATCCACAAGATCGGATTTCGGATAGTACTGAATGAGTTTGCTGGCTTTGCTTATTGTGCTGTCCGCTTTTGAGATGTATGATCTGTCTCTTGTGTTTTTCTCTTTTGTGGAAACCGCATCTTTGTAGTACTTTTCGGCGTTGTAATATATGTTAAAATATGCGCATCCCGAGAAGGTGAGGATAAGGGAAATCAACAAAAGTTTTTTCATATGTGGATTATAGGAAAAATAAGTTTATTAGTCAAGTAATAGGGGATAA
>WFRF01000185.1 GCA_015486655.1 Caldifarciminota bacterium
ATGGAAAGGAGGTATAGTATATCAATGAAAGAAATGAAGCGATATTATCTAATCGAGCAAGCAATAAAGGGGAAAATGTATTTAACGCAAGCAGCGAGGATAATGGGAATAAGCTATCGGCAGGCATTACGCTTAAAAAAGAGAGTAATAGCAGAAGGAATAAAAGGAATTATATCCAAACATCGGACGCCACATAATAAGATACCTGAAGAGATAAGGAATCGAGTAGTTGATTTGTATACGGATAAATACGGATTAAGATTAAACATCCTTCATTTTAAGGAGAAATTTTGGATAATCTCAAAATATGGGAATGCCACACGGATTAACTGTCATGGCATTCCCATAAACATCTCTTCTTACTCCCTACTATTTAATCAATATAACTTTTCTATTAATACTATACTTTCCGGATTTAAATCTCAGGAAGTACACTCCGGACGATACATCCTCTATTGTTCCTTCTTTATTTCCTACTCCTGTTCCTCTAATATCCCTTAATATCGTCCCATTAAGGCTATACAGAGTTATATCGTAATTACCCGCTTTTGCCATATAACATTTGTATGATATTTTCCCGTTACTGATTCCTGACACATTGAATGAAGTCTTTCTCTTCAATATCTTACTGGCTATACCGGTAATGTACTTAACAAATAATGTTTCGGACAATGTATCGTTAGTTGAATCCATATCCGATGTTAGTAAAGCGAATCTCAATTGCATTTGGATGGAATCGTTTGGTGCCGTCCATTGAGCGAAATCGACCAATAGGCTATCTCCTGAAGCAAGATTTGCAACATGCTGTGTATCCGCATATATGACGGAACCTGCTGAATCTATATACGATGCCACATCAAAACTCAGCGTATCATCATAAGAATTGTTTTTAACATATATTGAAGGGGTATAATTACTGCCTCCGTCAACCGTATCCGGGGAAACAATAGATAGTATACCGGCATCTACATAAACTCCGAAGGTACCACCAAGAATAACGGGAGATGAACAGGGATTTCCATTCACATCGGTGATGGTTGAGCTATCAGGTGTTATTGTGTCTCCGACTTTCACGGTTGGAATTGAAACGTTTGTCGTCAGATTTATCAATAATTGCGTACCATCCGAATTCCACAAGCAGTTTCCGATACTACCGAACCCGTCAAGCCATGAATGTCCCGAGGATAAAGCAAGAACATTGTTTATGTTTGATTTGTCTATCGTAGGTGTGTCCGTGGGTTGGGAGAAATAGAGTATAACATAATCATCATTATCTATACCCGGGACTGTATCCGTTCCTTCATAAGCTATTGCGGAATCGAGCACGGGTGGAATTCTATCCCTCACGTAGACAGCTTTTGACATAGTATCGTTCACCGTATCCATATCGGGTAAATTTATGACAAAACTAAGAGTTAAATCAACAGGATGCGAAGGCGCCGTATATTGCGCAAAATTAATCCATGTTGTGTCTCCCGGAACTAATGCCGTAACATTTTTGGTATCACTGTACACATTACCATTTGACGAATCTAAAGATGCTGTTACGCTAAAACTAAGCGTATCCTCATAAGAATTGTTCGTCACCCACACGCAAGGAACAAAGCTGCTGTCCAGTTCTATTGTGTCGGGAGCAGTAATCGAAATTATACCGGCATCAACATACTTGGCATATTTTACGGTAAGACCGTAATATTTCGAATCGGTGGTATCATAATAATAGCCGGTAACATATATATTGCCTTCATTATCTATTGCTATGCCCTTTGCATAGTCATTACTCCCGGTATTCAATGTATCCGCCCATACGACATTCCATGAGCTGTCATATTTTACCGTATAATAGTTATAATTTGAACCGAACTTTGAGTAACCCGCAATATAAAAATTACTATTTTTATCCGTAACAATACCGTGCGCATAATCATTCCCATAGTTATCTATCCTATCGGAATATATGAATTGCCCCGTAGAATCATACTTAATCGTATAATAATCATAATCGTTTCCATTGTAACTGTAACCCGTAACATAGACATTTTCATTGGGATCAACAGCCACACCATATCCGACATCATCCGACCCATTATAGCCATTATTATTTAAGTCAGTCCACACAATATATCCCGAATTATTATACTTAACGGTATAGTAATAATTATTTCCTCCTCCGCTTGTTCCCGTAACATAGACGTATCCATGCTTATCAACCGTAATTCCGTAGGCTTCGTCATCATCGCTGTTGTTTAACGTGTCCAGCCATATCAAAGCTCCCGAAGGACTGTATTTCGCAGTAAGATAATCCGCCGTTGTATCGTTGCGAAAATACCCGGTGACATACACATTCCCGCTATCATCAACGGCTACGGCATTTGCATAATCATTGCTTCCGTTATTAAGTGTATCCATCCACACCAAATTTCCTGACGTATCGTATTTAGCTATGATATAATCAAATGTCGTATCGGTAAACGAGGTTCCCGCTTTCGAACTTCCCACAATGTATATGTTCCCGTTAGCGTCTGCCGCGATTCCATTGGCATAATCATCGCCATTTATGTCCCGAGTAGTTGTCCAATTATCGTACCCCGAATAATCGTACTGTGAAATCACCCAGTCCAGATTGGAGTTGTTTTCATATTCCCCCGCAACATAGGAATTTCCCATTGTATCCACCGCAACGCCATTTAGATAGGTGTTGGCGCTAAGACCGCTTAGCGTATCCGCCCATTGAATCATATACTTCGGACCGGCATTCAATGATGCAACACCCAATAAAATTATAACCACGAAAAATGGCAAAACAGAACGTTTCATAAACGCCTCCTTTTACATTGTTAAAATTTAAATCCTACTAATATAGTATAGCATTGTACTTTGAAAAGTCAACAAAAATTTATTATCGTAGAGTAGATAGGTATAGACATATTGCGACTATCGTTTCAAGTAATCAAGTAAGAAATTAGAAGTGAGAAGCATGAAATAGAGAAAATGAGAGATCTTCAAGTATTTATTTAAATTGTTACTTCTTAGTTCTAACTTCTTATTTCTCAGTTCTTAGTTCCCACTTCTTACTTATTTCAGAACACCCCGTCGCTACGCGCCACCCCTCTTGCAGAGGGGAATGGAATATTTGAAGGTATCGCATTTTCCGGGGTTCGAGAGCCTCACCCCTCGTGAGATCGTAACTCGAGAGCCTCACCCCTCAGTTCGGTTAAACCGGACAGCTCCCCTTAAAGTGGAGCAGCTATTCTTAGGGATGATAAAATTAATTACATATTTAACTTCTTAGTTCTTACTTCACACTTCTTACTTATTTTCGCCCCCTCTTGCCAAATAAGTAAGAACTAAGAAGTGAGAAGTTAGAAGTATTTAAACGTCACCCCGAATTTATTTCGGGGTCTCATCGAGATTCCGGATCAAGTCCGGAATGACCTATTGTAGACAATCGCATTTACGATGTTCTCATGCTATATCTCTATAAATTTCAATGTATGGAACTGGTAAATATGTCTATATCACTTACCAATTTATTATCGATATATATAGGTATAGACACATTAAGTGAGAAGTAGGAAATGATAGTGTACTCATACTATATACTATATCTAAATTATTTACCTGAAAGAATATATGTGCTCTTTAAAATTCCGCTCCCCATCTGTTTATTGACAACTTCAACAAAAGGTGCTACCTATACACTATGAAAAATATGATAAATATTAAAGATATCGATAAAAAAATGATTGAAATTATAAACGAATTGAAACCGTTTAAGGGTAAAATTTATCTTGTGGGAGGCGCTATTCGTGACATAATAGGCGGCGTGAAACCGGACGATTACGACATTTTAACCGATTGCTCTCTTGAAGAGATTATAAGGAAACTCAGACATAAACATAAAATAAGAACTGCACACATTGAAAACAGAGTAAATCCGCTTATACGACTCAACATCGACAACAGTTTAATTGTTGATCTTTCCTTTCTCAGAGAAGAATTGAAATTTAACCTGATCTCCAGGGATTTCACCGTAAATTCCCTCGCAATTAATTTGAACGAATTAATTAGAATGAAAGAAACAAAAATTATAGACTACTTCCGCGGTGTTGAACATGCAACTGAAAGGACTCTTTTCCCGACATCTAATAATTCCTTAAATAACGATCCTTTAAGAATACTGCGCGCATTCCGTTTGAAATTATATAAAAACTATTCGTTATCCGACACACTATTAAAAGATATCGATCGTTTTAAAGAATCTCTATCCGAAGTAAAGGGGGAAAGAATATGGATGGAATTAGAAAAAATACTTAGTCATAAAAATTCCTATACCGTTTTTTCGGAAATTATCCGGAGGGAAATTCTCGATTCACTCATACCCGAAATAGCCATGATGCGCACATTCTCCCATAATAAACCCCCTGCAAAAACATTGCTCGAACATTCACTGTTTTCGTATATGAAAATCGAATCTTTTATTGAAAAAGATGTGAATAAAATCTGGCCCGAACCGGAGTATTTCAGTGTTCCGATAATGAAACTCGCCACGTTTCTTCATGATATAGGTAAGTTATATACAAAGAGATTTACAGGTGAAAACGAATTTCATTTTTACAATCACGAAATAATCGGGGCTAAAAAAGCATCAAATATCGTTAAAAACAAACTTTCGTTCAGTAATGTAAATGTTAAATATACCAATGTTCTTGTTGCTAATCATATGCGGCCTCACCTTTTTACAAGGATTCCCAAATTGACGGATCATGCCATTTACCGTTTTATTCGTGACTGTGACGGGCATCCCGAGGATGTAATAACCGTTTCAATAGCGGATGCTTTATCTACAAATTCCAGAATAACCAAATTGGCATATGTTGCTCAACAGGTAAACGATTACATAAAGAGAAATTCAAAAAATGAAATAGTTCCTCTTGTAGACGGCAACGAAATCATGTCAACCCTTTTGTTAAAACCTTCAAAAGAAGTAGGAGAAATCAAGAAAGACATTATTGAACAGCAAACTAACGGGCTGATAAATACAAAAACTGAGGCAATTGCATATTTGAAGAAAAAATATGGAAAAACCGTATAATGAACTTGAATAATTATGAATTATTTTGTAATATAGCACTATGAGAAACAGGATAGTTTTGTCGATTTTTATTTTTGCATTATTTTTTACTTCCAATATTTATGCAAAAAGAGAAACACTCTCTTCCGCCGAAGCAAAATTAAAAGATCTGCAAATAAAACTCAATAGAGTTCGCAAAGAGCGTAAGCAACTTAAATCAAAAGAGTTGGAAATTCTGGCAACACTGCAGAATATCGATGAGGAAATCAGCATTACAACTCAGATAATAAAGGAAATGGAGACAAAGAAAAAACTGCTGATGGACAACATCGACAGTCTCAACATTAAAATTACGCTGACAGATTCTTTGATAAACAGCCATCGAACGATTCTCGAGAACAGGCTTAGATATATCTATAAATTCGGGCAGATGAATTCTCTGGATGTTTTGTTTTCCTCCTATACATTTGCCGACGCAATAACAAGAATTAAATATCTTACATTAATAGCAAAACTGGATGAAAGAGTATTTGAAGAATATAAAAACCTGAGTGACAGTTTAAAGGTATATAAAAGCACATTGGAGAGTAACGCACAACAACTGTCCGTCCTGGAAGAACAGGCTACAAGTGAATTGGCTTCCGTGGAAAAAGACAAAATTGAGAAGAAACAACTTTTGAGAGATATAAGACGGAAACGTTCGAAACAGAGAAAACTGGAAAGAGAATTAATCGCCTCAAGAAGAAGACTACAGAGGATTATTCAAAAACTCGAAAGAGAGAGAAAATCGCAGGCAGTTACTACAAAAAGTTACTTTGGGAAACTTAAAGGTAAATTACCCTGGCCTGTAATGGGAAGGGTTATCTCCAGATACGGAACAAAGAGACACCCAAAATACCATACGGCTACAAAAAATAACGGAATTGATATAAAGGCTCCTTACAACACCCCCGTCGCAGCAGTATCATACGGAGAAGTGGCATATGCGGACAAATTCCTCGGATACGGCAATGTCGTATTAATCGATCACTACGGGGGATACTATACCCTTTATGCACACCTTGCCTCTATTGATGTAAACATAAAAGACAAGGTATATCAGGGGGAAATTATCGGCAGAGTCGGTGATACCGGCTCCCTTGAAGGTCCGATTCTCCATTTTGAGATTCGTGTTAAAGGGAAGACCGTCAATCCGTTAAATTGGCTATCAAGAAAATGAATTTCAACAATCTTTTCGGAAATCAGAAACTAAAAAACGAGATTTTAAACCTGATCACTGAGGAAACGCTACCTCATGCAGTACTTTTGCTCGGAATGGACGGAATCGGAAAGTTTGGATTTGCACGGGCGGCAGCCGTTGAAATAACATCACTGCATTCGGAGAAGGACAAAGAATCCATTGACAGAGATGAAAACAATTTTGAACTTCTGAATATCTATTACGTTATTCCCACCTCCGTAAAGGGTAAGGGTGATAACGGAGCTTTTACCCAAGACGATTATTTCAAATCACTGTTCTCGCTTAAAGAAGAGAAAAATCCTTCGAGCGGAAAGATTCCCCTGGGATATATCCAGTATATTATATCACAATTAAAATACAGGTCTTTTCATAATACCGATAGAATTGTTATTATAAGAGATGCGCATTTAATGACACGGGAGGCACAAAATGCCCTGCTAAAGATACTCGAAGAGCCCCCTGACAGAGTATTTTTCATATTAACTTCTTCAAATGAAGACAAACTGCTGCAAACGATTATATCCCGTTGCAGCAGATATTTGATGAGTAATCTTACCGAAAATGAGATGAAAGAATTTGTTTCGAAAAATGCAATTACATTGAAGGACACTGAATTACTGTTGCTTTTGGCAAACGGAAGCCCGGGGAATTTAGTTAAATATGCGGATTTTAATATTGATGAAATATCCGAGAATCTCGCTTTCGCATTCAGAAACAGGAAATTAACGAATATTATTGCCGATATTGATAAAAAAATAAAAAAGAATAAGGATAAAAAGCAACTCATCCTTAATATTTACAATCAAATGCTCGTTTTACTTTTGTATTTTCAGTACATTGACAATAACAAAGTTTTTAACTATGATTTGAACCTGAAAAAGGATAAAATAGAGAGAGCTATTGACAGGATAATTGAAATGGAAAAAAACTCAACGTACAATCTATCATGGGAAACCGAATGGGGATTAATTTTTTATAATTTGATTGGAGGTTAAAGTGCTTGTAAAAATAAATTATCATATATATAATGAAAAATTTGTCACCGATAACGCAGGTCTCGAGGTGGGACATCATGTTGTCTTTAAGATTGACAAATCCGTTGAAATAGGAAAAATAGAGAGTATCCATACAAACGCAAAAAATGACAATTATAAAAGTATCAAAATAATCCGCTTGGCTAATGATGCCGATCTTCAGCAAATGTACGAGAACAGAGCCAGAGAAAAAGACGGATTAAAAATATTCAAAGAGAAGATAAAGGAACATAAACTCCCGATGAAACCGGTGGATGCCGAGATTGAGTTCGACAGAAAACGTATTACATTCTTTTTTACGGCAGAAAACAGAATCGATTTTCGACAGCTTGTAAAAGATCTTGCTTCAATTTTTAAGATAAGGATAGAGCTCAGACAGATCGGCGTCAGGGATTATGCAAAACGATTGGGCGGAATCGGTCCGTGCGGAAGACCGTTTTGTTGCATATCCTTCCTACATAACTTCGCCCCCATAACTTTACAGGTTGCAAAGGAGCAGCAAGTTAACCTGAATCCGCAAAAATTATCAGGTGCTTGCGGCAGATTGATGTGCTGTCTTGCGTATGAATATGATTTTTATAAAGATGCCAACACCGTTTATCCTCAACTTGAAGAAACAATTAATACAAAAAACGGGAAAGCAACGGTTGTTTCAAAGGATATTTTTTCAAAAAAAATAACCATTAGAGATACAGAAGGAAATATATCCCAGATAGATTTGGATGAATATGTTAAACATAACAGAAAACGTTGGAATATTTTCCCAACAAGGAGAGCCGAATGAAGAAAATTCTTGTAACAAGTGCATTGCCATATGCAAACGGTCCCTTACATATCGGACACATTGCCGGGGCTTATCTTCCGGCGGACATTTACACGCGTTACAATAAACAGAAAGGGAATAATGTAATACATATAGGCGGTACGGACGAGCACGGAATCGCCGTAACAATAAAAGCGGAACAGGAAAATACGACACCAAAATCGATTGTTGATCGATATCACAAAGAAATTGCCGAGGATTTCAAGCGGCTAAAAATTGATTTTGATAATTTTTCGCGCACATCAAAAGATATTCACAAAGAGATGTCACAGGATTTTTTCCTCAGGATATACAACAAAGGACTCATAGAAAAGAGAGAGGGAGAGCAGTTGTATTGCCCTCACTGTAAACGATTTTTAGCAGATAGATACGTTGAGGGAGAATGTCCCTATTGTCATTATGAAAACGCTCGGGGGGATCAATGTGAAGCTTGCGGGAAATGGCTTGAACCGACCATGCTAATCAACCCGAGGTGTAAAATCTGCGGCACCACTCCCGTTGTAAAGAAAACCTATCACTGGTACTTTCGTCTTGATAAGATGCAAGAGCAACTTGAGGGATGGTTAGATAAAAAGACAACATGGAAATCAAATGTCAAGAGTTTTACAAAGGGTTGGTTTAAGGAAGGACTCAGAGCTCGGGCTATAACAAGGGATATAGAATGGGGTGTCCCCGTCCCTCTCGACGAGGCTGACGGGAAGGTATTGTATGTTTGGTTTGATGCCCCGATAGGCTATATTTCTTCAACCAAAGAATGGGCACAAAAGCAGGGTAAACCTGATTTGTGGAAAGAATATTGGTATGATAAAGAAACTAAACTCGTTCACTTCATTGGTAAAGATAATATCGTATTCCATGCTATTGTATGGCCCGCAATGCTTATGGCATACAACGATGGAATTATTTTACCCTCTGAAATACCTGCAAATGAATTTCTCAATATAGAAACAAAGAAAATCAGTACAAGCAGAAATTGGGCAATATGGGTACATGATTTTCTGGACGACTTCCCTGCCGATTATCTGAGATATTACCTCGCTGCAAATGCTCCCGAAAACAGCGACATGGACTTCACATGGAAGGATTTTCAGGCAAAGGTTAACGGAGAGCTTGCCGATATTTTGGGAAATTTGGTCAACAGAACATATGTTTTCACAAAAAAATATTTCGGAGGTGTTATACCTGCTCCGGGAGATTTTGATGAGGATGATAAAAAAATCGTCAAAATTATTGAAGACGCTCCGGCGGAAATCGGAAAACTTCTTGATGAATTTCATGTAAGACAGGCAACATTCCGCCTTATGAATCTTGCAAGGGAAGGTAACAGATATTTTGATTACAAAAAGCCTTGGAATCTTATCAAAAACGACAGAGAAAAATGCGGCACAACATTATACATACTCTCCAACCTGCTGAATACAATCGCAACGCTATTTGCTCCCATACTCCCTGACGGTATGGAAACCGTTAAAAAGGCATTACACAACGACGATTTTACATGGGAAACAGCGAGTAAATTTATAATAAAACCGGGAACCGCTTTTGACAATCCCGGTATACTGTATAAAAAAGTTGAAGATAAAACCATTGAAAAAGAGGAGGCAAAGCTCATGGACGATAATAAAAACAAAGTGGAAGAAAAGACGGAAAATAAGGATAAGCCCTCTTATGTTACAATAGATGACGTTTTGAAATTGGGACTCAAGGTGGCAGAAGTGCTTGAAGCGGAAAAAGTGGAAAAAACCGACAAACTATTAAAAATGAAAATTAAAATAGGCGATGAAGAAAGACAGATTATCGCCGGTATCGCAAAAGAATATACGCCGGAAGAAATGATAGGCAAAAAAATTGTTGTGGTTTCAAATATGAAACCGGCTAAAATAAGGGGAATCGAATCTAACGGAATGCTCCTTGCAGCCAGCAACGAGGATCATCTCACTCTTCTGACAATAGACAGAGAAATAGAATCCGGCAGTTCAATAAAATGATTATTGATTCACATTGTCATTTACAGATGGAGGATTATTCAAATGATCTTCCATCTGTTCTATCCAAAGCAAAAGAAAATGGCATTTGTTCCTTTATCGTTATAGGTTTTGATTTACAATCAAGTATTAAAGCCAAAGAATTATCTCAAAAATACGATTTTATACACCCCGTTTACGGTATTCATCCGTACGATACAAAGGAATATGATATATCCGTATTTAGTGAGTTGGAAGATTTGATAAGAGAATTTCCGCCCCTTGCAATCGGGGAAACCGGGTTGGATTATTATAGAGATATCTCTCCGAAGGATAAGCAGAAAAACTTCTTTAACAGGCACATCGAACTTGCATCCAGGTACAATTTACCCCTTGTAATTCATTTGAGAGATGCTTTTAACGATGCATATGATATTATGAAGGGGACAAATAGAAGAAATGATATTCTTCACTGCTTTACGGGTCAGGAAAATGATATAAACAGATTCTCCGAATTCAATATGTACTTCGGTATTTCCGGAATTGTTACATTCAAAAACAATGAACTATCAAAACTGGTTAATCTGATTCCCCAGGACAGAATTCTCATTGAAACGGACTCACCCTACCTCGCACCTGTCCCCAAAAGAGGAAAACGCAATGAGCCTGCCAATCTTTCCTTTATATTGGAAACAATCTCAAACCTTTTAGGCAAAGACAAAACACATCTTATAAACATGCTGCTGGAGAACACAAGAAACGCCTACAGGTACAGTTTCAATGAATGTTAAAAAGGAACTTGAGCAATTCGGTTTTTTTCCTTCAAAGAGATTGGGACAAAATTTTTTATTCGATGAGAATATTGCCAGAAATATTGTTAATGCTCTGGACACAAAATCAATAGTCGTTGAAATCGGTCCCGGGCTCGGTATACTGTCAAAATTTCTTCTGGAACGGTTTCACAACATTTTTTTTATCGAAAAGGACGCTTTATTATACGGCTATTTAAAGGAACATTACCCGGAAGCGAAAATCGTTTTGGGCGATGCATTGAAATTTAATTTTGAACAATTTGATTCATTTTCCGTTATTTCCAACCTTCCCTATTCCATCAGCAGCGCAACCATCAGATTAATCATTGACCGTTATCCTCATATTGATACTTCCGTGCTTATGCTCCAGAAAGAGGTCGCAGAAAGATTAACGGCGCAAATGAAATCAAAAAATTACGGAATACTCACCGTACTTACAATGACATTTTATACTGTGGAAAAACTGTTTAACGTTTCGAAGAATGTTTTTTATCCGAAACCGAAAGTGGATTCCACTGTTATAAGACTTAAAAGACTCGACAAACCTCTCGTGAATATCAAGGATAAAGAAAATTTTATTTTATTTATTAAAAAGATATTCGCCAACAGAAGAAAGAAAATTTCAAATAACCTAAAAATTCCTCCGGATACAAATGAAAAACTCGGCTTAAGAGCCGAGGAATTAAGTATAAAAGAACTTATTGAACTGTTTTACGCGTTAAAATCTACCTCCGAATAACCCGCCTTTCTTTTTCTTTTTCTTCGAGCTATATTTTAACCTCGCATCATTCTTTTTCTGTTCATCGTCTTTACCTGCATCCGTTTCATCGTTACTTTCACTTTCCGTCTCATTTTGGGATCCGGTTTCTCCCTCATCTTCGTCTTCTTTCTCTTCTCCCACAAAAACGAAACCGCCGGAGATAAGATTATATACTATTCCTGCCGTTTCAAATTCGGATATCGCCAACTCCTTTGCAATATCTTTGAGCGTTTTTTTCCCGTCGATTATAGCCAGGACACTCCAATCACTATCGGTAAATGTAATTTCATTATCCTCTGTGGGAGGATTCTCGTTTAATTTTAAAACAACATTCACGGATGGGATAACTTTCTCTATCTTTTTCCATTCATCAAGCTGTCTCGCTGCTTCTAACATCAATTTTTGTATCGGTATGTTAAGCGTCTTTTCCGTAGCCCTCTTATGCGGATCAAAAAAGAATTTACCTTTATTCCATCTCAAGATTCTGTGTATTGCATCATCACCTTTATATTCATCCGCACTGACATCAACTACAACACCGTTTTCAAAAAAGATGATACCGGAATGTTCTTCGGAATCAATCTTCAGTGCGCCGTCTTTTTTCCCTATGTTTATCAGTTCAAGTATATCAGTAATATCAAAATCTTCCAAACTACCTTGTAAAGGTGACACATGACCTCCCAATTTTAACTTTCTTTAATATAACCAATTTTCAAAATTTTGCAAGTAAATTTTTAATAATTCACTTCTATTCCAATTCTATGGGTACCACTGGTGGCTTTTTCTATTGTGTAACTGTAATCAAATCTGAACCTGCTTATAATCAATCCGATACCTACATTGGCAATACTGTTTTCTCCTCCCAAAAGATAAGACCCCCTTACATTCAACCGATTCGAAAACAGATAATTGACATCTATATCCGTAACGGCTCTGTCCGGTATACTGTTAAAAAAGTTCTTAATGTTCTCCGTGACCGTATATGTCGTGTCACTGTAAGGAATCACATAGTATTTTGAATAACCTCCGATGGTTACCCCAATTTTACTGTTGAAATTATTAAGATCAAATTCTCTGCCGAAAGCAAATTTTACTCTCGTGGGCTGCGATACATTCTGAGATTCTCCGAAATTCATCGAAGGGCCGAAATTGTTAAACACAAGGGATATAATAACTCCCTTTAAAATAAACGGCTTAAACAAAACACCTGCATCGAATGAAAGAGCCATACCGGAATAGATATAAGAATACTGGCTGATAAATTTTGCTCCCACTCCGATTTTCAATTCATTATATACTTCGTACCCGATTGCTGCTCCTGCGATAAAATCCGAAAAACTTGAAGTCGATGTCGGGATATCCTGTGGAATTATATCCCTGAGTTCAATGGCTCCTCCGTTATAGTACCCAATTCCCATCATCAGTCCCATTTTATCGAATAATTTTTTGGAAAAGAATATATCGTCTCTTCTTATATCAAACCCTAATTCTTCATGGTTAAATACCATATTAATACCGTTGGTTCTTACAAGAATTGCAGGATTGTCCAAAAAAGACGTTACGGTTTTGCCAAAAACGGAATAGCCTGTAGGCAAAGAAGCCGATATAGGTGATGTGTTAATCTCAAGAACCGATAATCCCCTGTTGTTTACATTAAAATCTTCACCGGATAAAAGCGTCACGAAGAAGAATATTAGCACTATAAAATATATTTTTTTCATTAAACCTCCAAAGTATCAAATACCGTCAGTTATGTGGATAAGTGATTCTTTTATTATATGATAGATTTTGTAAGTTTCAATATTCCATAGCATAGCGGTTATCCACATTTTCCTTTAGTTATCCACATTTACACATCAAGGATTGATTTTTTCAACATCAATTATCTTATCGTCCTCTTTGAGCCTGACTACCCTAACGCCTTGTGTGTTCCTTCCGATGGTTTTAATTTCACTTGCCTTCATTCTCACAACTTGCCCGAACCTTGTTACAAATATCAATTCATGGTTATCATGAACATCTTTTATGGTAACCACATTACCTCTGTTTTCATTTGTTTTTATGGCAATAACACCTTTGCCGCCTCTGTGAGTCTTCCTGTATGCATCGATATCGGTACGTTTTCCAAAGCCCTTTTCGGTAATAACAAGCAACGTATCGCTCCTTTGAGCAACAACCATGCCTATTACAACATCGTCTTTGAGAAGTCTTATACCTCTGATACCATGTGCTGTTCTGCCCATTACTCTGACTTCGGGTTCATCAAAGTGAATTGCCTGCCCTTTCCTCGTAACAATGATGATACTGTCATTACCCTTTGTGACCTTCACATCTACAACCGTTTCATCATCATCAAGGGTGCTGTAAATTATGCCGTTCTTTCTCGGGTGAGAGAAGTCGGATAGTTTCATCTTTTTTACGACACCTTTGTTTGTAACCAAAAACAGAAATTTGTCCTCATCAAAGGATTTAACGGGAACTATCGCCTTGACCTTTTCTCCGCTTTTGCAACCGATTAAATTAACAATGGCGCGCCCCTTGGCAAGTCTTCCCCCTTCGGGGATCTGGTAAACCTTAAGCCAGTACGCTATTCCCTTATCGGTAAAGATCAAGATATAACTGTGAGTAGAGGCGACAAACAAGCCGTTTACAAAATCATCATTCACCGTTTGAATGCCTATTATTCCTTTGCCTCCCCTCTTCTGGTTCTTGTAAGTCGCAAGAGACATCCTTTTTATATAACCCTTATTGGAGACAAATACTACCACTTTTTCATCGGCAATCAGATCCTCAATATTAATATCATCCGCCATCTCGAATTTAATCTCCGTCAATCTCTCGTCTCCGTATTTCTTTTTAATTTCAAGAAGTTCTTTTTTTACCTCTTCAAGCAACAGCGATTCGGAAGATAAAATCGATTTGTAAAATGATATATCCTTTATCAACTTTTCATATTCTTCATCAAGTTTATAACGTTCAAGCTGTGTTAACCTTGATAATTTAATTTCCAGTATTGCATTTGCCTGCAATTCCGTAAATGAAAATCTTGCCATTAAGTTTTCCCTCGCAATACTTACGTCCTTAGCTTTTTTAATGATTTCAATTATTTCATCTATATGATCAAGTGCCGTTTTTAAACCTTCGAGAATATGAGCTCTCTTTTCCGCTTTATCAAGTCTGTACTGAGTTCTTCTTGTTATGACATCTTTTCTGTGTTCAATAAAAACATTTAAAACCTCTTTTAAGTTCAGCACCTTGGGAATACCGTTAACGAGGGCAAGCATAATTATTCCGTAATTATTACGCAACTGCGTATGTTTGTATAAATTATTCAGAACAACCTCTTTGTCGAACCCTCTTTTTAAATCAATGGCAACCCTTATACCGTTTCTGTCCGATTCGTCCCTTATATCTTGAATACCGTCTATCTTTTTCTCTTTGACAAGCCTGGCTATCGATTGGATCAGGTTCGCTTTGTTGACCTGATAAGGAAGTTCCGTAATTACAATTCTCTCTTTGCCTTTCTTTGTGGTCTCGTAGTTCACCCTTCCCTGAATTTGTATTGTTCCCCTTCCCGTGAGATAGGCATCTCTTATACCCTTAACACCCGCTATAATACCCTGTGTGGGAAAATCTGGTCCTTTAATAAACTGCATTAATTCTTCTATTGCAGATTCGGGGTTCTCGATAAGATGTATTGTTCCATCAATAACTTCCGTTAAATTGTGCGGGGGAATGTTTGTTGCCATTCCCACTGCTATACCGGAAGAACCGTTTACAAGTAAATTGGGAATTCTTGCCGGTAAAACCCGTGGTTCCTCAATCCTGCCGTCGAAATTCGGAATCATGTCAACTGTTTTCTCATCCAGGTTTACAAGCATTTCCGCAGCTATTTTTGACAATCTGGATTCGGTATATCTGTAAGCAGCTGCCGGATCTCCGTCAATACTGCCGAAATTACCCTGTCCGTCAACCAAAGGATACCTCAAAGAGAAATCCTGAGCCATTCTTACAAGAGCATCATAAACGGCACCGTCACCGTGAGGGTGATATTTCCCAAGGACCTCACCGACGACACTTGCGGATTTTTTGTAGGGTTTATTGTTAAAAAGCCCCATTTGATACATCGAATACAGTATCCTTCTGTGAACGGGCTTTAAACCATCTTTGGCATCGGGCAAAGCCCTGCCCACAATCACACTCATTGAATATTCCAAATATGCAGTTTTCAGTTCTTTGCTTATATTGATTTCTTTTATTCTGTCATTCATACTTCACCTCTTAGATGTCCAGGTCCTTAACGTAATGTGCATTTTCTTCAATAAATTTTCTTCTCGGTTCCACCTTATCTCCCATGAGAATTGTAAAAAGCTGATCGGCTTCTTCCGCATCCTCTATAGTCACGCGTTTTAAGATACGATTTTCGGGATTCATGGTGGTGTTCCACAACTGCTCCGGATTCATTTCACCGAGCCCTTTATATCTCTGAATAGA
>WFRF01000186.1 GCA_015486655.1 Caldifarciminota bacterium
AAACAATATAATATCGTAAAATAAATGGGAGGCGTTTTGAAATATATTTACATAGCATTAGGGGGGGCTGTAGGGGCAATATTGAGGTACATTGTTTCGGGCATTTTTTCCACCATTAACTATACATCATTTCCCTACGGGACATTATCAGTTAACCTCATAGGTTCGTTTTTAATTGGCTTTTTATGGGTGCTGTTTGCCACAAAGGTTGTCATTCCCAGTGAATACAGATTGTTCTTGTTGATTGGTTTTGTAGGGGCATTTACAACATTCTCAACATATGCATTTGAAACATTAAAACTTATCCAGGACGGTGAAATTAAGTTTGCTTTATTAAGTATCTTATATAATAATGTTTTCGGAATTATTCTTGTGATGCTCGGTATTCTGCTGGGCAGAGTCGTTTTAAAGCGATAAAGGAGTTATTATGACAAGATTATCGGAACAAGGAATGCTCATTAGAATCTTTATAGGAGAATCGGACAGATATAAGGGGAAACCGCTTTTTGAGCAAATTGTTTTCAAGGCAAGGGAATTGGGTTTGGCGGGTGCAACCGTTTGCAGGGGTATTATGGGATTCGGCGCATGCAGTCATTTACATTATGCCAACCTGCTTAGGTTATCGGAGGATTTACCCATTTTAATAGAGATCGTAGATAAAGAAGAGAACATAAACAAGATAATACCTTTCCTCGACGAAGTTGTTGAAGAGGGGTTAATCACTATTGAAAAGGTAAAAGTTCTGAAGTACAGACATAATAAGTAAGGAGTAACGGAATGAAAAAAATATTATTAACGATAGTAATTTTTATCGGAACAATTTCCCTGTATGCAATTGAACCGCCTGTGGCTCCTGAAAAACCGCATATCACAAAGATCAACGGTGTTAAATTAATTGATAATTATTATTGGTTAAGGGATAAAAATAATCCGGAAGTGATTAAATACTTAAAAGCGGAGAATAAATACACGGAAGAAATGCTGAAACCGGCGAAAAATCTTGAGAATACGATATATAAAGAAATCATCGGCAGAATCAAACAAACGGACCTTACAGTGCCGTATAAGGATGGAAACTACTACTATTACAGCAGATCGGTTAAAGGGAAACAGTATCCCATATATTGCAGAAAGAAGGGGAGTTTGAAATCAAAGGAAGAAATAATACTGGACCAGAACAAACTTTCAAAGGGGCATCAGTTTTATAACATAGGATTGTTTAGAGTCAGTCCTAACGGGAAGTATCTTGCATTTTCCGTTGATACAAACGGTTCGGAGCAATATACCCTTTATATAAAAGATCTTGGTTCCGGTAAATTGCTGAATGACAAAATTGATAAAGTTGCGGATCTTGTTTGGGCTAATGATAATGCGACATTTTTCTATACAACGATTGACAGCACAAAGAGAACGTATCGGGCATTCAGACATAAAATCGGGGATAATCCCGAAAATGATAAAAAACTTTATCAAGAAGACGATGCGGAGTTCTGGGTGTGGATTGATAAAACAAGAGATAAGAGGTTTATTATTTTGGGGACAGGCAGTTCAACGACATCGGAAATCAGATATGCTAGTGCGGATAATCCTGCCGATTCGTTTAAATTGATTGCCAAAAGAAAACATGGCGTTGAATATTACATAGGCAGCAGAGGGGATAAATTTTACATAAGAACCAATGAAAATGCAAAAAACTTTGAGTTAATGACAGCCCCCATAAAAAATCCTGCGAAATCGAATTGGAAGGTGATGATTCCCGGTAGAAAAAACGTCAAAATATCTGATGTGGAACTGTTTAAAAATTATGTTGTAATCGTAGAAAGAGAAAACGGATTGCAAAAGATAAGGGTTATCAATTTTTTGAATAACACGGATTACTACGTCCATTTTCCCGAAGAGGACTACTCATTCTGGTTGGGGAAGAATAGAATATTTGATACCGATAAGATTAGATTTACATACACATCTCTCATATCGCCGGAAACGGTCTATGACTTTGATATGAAAACGAAACGGTTGATAAAGAAGAAACAGTATGAGGTTAAAGGTTACGATAAAAATCTTTATGAAACAAAACGTTTGTATGCAGAGGCTAAGGATAGTGTGTTGGTACCTATTTCCATAGTGTACAAGAAAGGAATTAAACTCAACGGAAAGAATCCTTTACTGCTCTACGGATACGGGGCATACGGCATAAGTACTGATCCCTATTTTTCCGTCAGCAGGTTGAGTTTGCTGGA
>WFRF01000187.1 GCA_015486655.1 Caldifarciminota bacterium
ACGGGGGTTATATCGCTTACCATAACATTCCCACTTGTATCTTTTTTTGTTAAGTCGATTTTATATATGTTATTATCGTTAGATGCGATTATCACACTGTCACCCCCGGCAATATTTTTAATGGAATAGCTATTTAAAGGGGCAAATTCTCTCCATGCATTATTTCCAAGGTAATATACATGATTTGAGATAACGGCATATATGACATTATCTATTACCGCACTGAATGTTATATTCGAATCGGATAAACCCGTACTGGGAATACTGCTTATAGTACCGTTGAAGTATGTGTTCATTCCTTTTTCGGTAGCAAAATACAGTTTTTTGTCTTTATAAAGTATGGAATTTATATATGGAGAATTTAATTCACTTTTGTAATGTTTATACCAATTCGTACTGTCCCATATCGTCGTTGATTGAGCATCGGCAAAGATAACACCGGAGTCGGAAGCTACTATTGCAGTATCCCCCAGCGTTACGATAGTTCTGAATTCGCCGAAAGTAGAGGGATGGTTAGAGAATTGATACATAATCCCGTTAAAATTTCCGGCAATAATATTGTTGTTTGTGCTTATATACAGGGTGTTCCCGATATGTGCAATGTGTTGCACCGAATTTCCCGTCTCTACGGGAAAAGGCACGGAGTGAATGCTGTCTTCGCCTATGATTGTTACGGAACTGTCATGCAGCAAATAGATATTTGACTGATCACTGCAGAGGTCAATTATTTTGTTTGAGCTGATTTTATCGGCTGTAGTCATAATAGATAAAGAATCCGAATTAATTCCATATCTTCCCAATCCGCTGTTGGAAGATATATAGATATCGGTTTTATATGTCAATTCTTTATTAAACGAGGTAAAATGTACAAAATTTTTCCATTGCCCTTGTAAATTGAAACAAACAATAATTATAAGTAAAGTAGCGACATATATCTTTTTCATTAATAAGCTCCTTTACCGGATATTATGGACGGAATAAGTTTGATGGCTAATTTAAAATCAAAAAGCAAAGACCAGTTGTCTATATAAAACAGATCCATTTTTACACCCTCATCGAAATCTATATCACTTCTCCCCATTGCCTGCCAAAGACAGGCAATCCCCGGTTTCATGCTTAACCTTCTTATATGCCAGAATTCATACTCCGAATATTCGTCATATAGATGGGGGCGGGGGCCTATAATGGACATTTCCCCACGTAAAACATTAATAAATTGAGGAATCTCATCAATGCTGTATCGCCTCAATAATTTTCCTATGCGTGTAACACGGGGATCATTTTTTAACTTAAACAAAACTTTGTTTTTGTTGTAATCCTTTAAATTTTTTTTATAATTCTCGGCATTTGCATACATGGTGCGAAATTTATACATTGTAAATAACTTGCCACCGAATCCCAATCTTTTCTGCTTAAACAAAATCGGTCCTTCGGATTCAATTTTCATTAAAAGAATAACGGGAATTGAAAGCACGGCAAGAAACGGCAGTAGTGACAGGGCAATTATTCGATCCAATAAGTATTTTACTGCTAATGAAATTTTATGGGAAATTTTCGGGGAAAAGGATAGGAGAGAAATATCGTTTATTTTCTCTATGTCCATTATTGATTCGGTATCGGGGAAAATTGTTTTGAGAACAATGGATGATGAGATCCCCATTTCTTCACAGAATTTGACTCCCTGCGACAAAAATTTATTGTGAGCGGGATCATAAGAAAATATCACCCAATTGATGTTATCCGCTTTAATTGTTTTTGGTAAAATGGAAAAATCATTAGTATATTTTATGGCTTTTACTATTTTCTGAGAAAAAAACGGATTCAATGTAAAACCGGAAGTATTAAATTCGGACATAACGTTATCGGCTGGTGCACCGACTAATAAGATTCTTTTATCTATGTGCATACCGATGAATTTGGCAAGCCAAGGAATAACATACATTTTCGTAATAACCAGAAAAATATTTAACAGAATAAAAAATAAAACCAGGAAAAGTCGGGATTGTATCAAAGAGCGGGCAAAATACAGATAGAGAGAGATAAAGAGAAATAAAACCGATGACAGCTGAAAAGCATTATTACGTTTTCTTGTTATATAAAATGTTATTTTTTCATTGTTAGCAAGATCTATGATGTCATAGATAATCACAAAAAGAATGGCGGTCATGGCAAGTAAACCGTAGTTGCTAAAATTCATTATGTATCTTAGTCCCACTTCCATGGTATATTTTCTTATAAAAAATGCGGCGATATATGCGACCAACATTGCAGAAATATCAGCGGTTATTATTAAGAATTTTATGGTTCTTATTCTTTCATTTATCATTTTATCCCCTCTGCGGTTGCAAGGACAATGATTCGCATAATTACGGCAATAAAGAGAAAAAGTGTCAACAATTTACCTTGTCGCTTTGAAAAGTAAATAAATAAACTCTTATGATGCATCCATATCTTTTTTATGGGGGCTTTCTCCACGGTGGAACCCAGTTTGTGTATCACGGACAGTCCTGGATACACATATACAGAATAACCGTAATCGGTAAGTCTTTTACAAAGGTCAGTGTCTTCGACAAACATAAAAAATTGTTTTGAGAAACCACCTATACTGATAAACAAGCCACGCTTAATAATAATAGCAGCTGCTCTGACCCAATCGACTTTTAACGGTTTGGAATAATCGGCATTTATATACATATAATCGGAAGAAAAAATATTGTTTCCTTTTAATTTTGCCATTAATGAGTTTCTTCCGTATAGTTGATTGAAAACAGAAGGGAATTTCCTTGCGGAATATTGCAGGGAAAGGTCTTCATTTAAAAGCAATGGAGCTGCGATACCACATCTATGGTTCTTTTCGTAAAATGAAATTAGAGATTCAATTTTTCCCCTGAAATAACGCGTATCGGGATTAATAAAGAATAGATATTTCCCTCTTGCCATTTTCGCTGCTCGGTTACAAGCCTGTCCGAATCCGATGTTTTTGTTCGTCCTGTAAATAAAGGAGTTTTTTGAAGAACATTTTTTGTTTAAATTCTCAAATTCCTTTTCATTTACGGAATTATCCATAATAATTATTTCGTACTTTAAGTTTTTTAAAGCATCTTTAAATGATAAAATCGATTCTGTTATCTCCTGGGTGCTAAAGTAATTTACATAGATCAAAGAAATATCAATCATATTTTCCTAAGAATATGCTGGAATCTGAGAATCCAGACACTCCAGAATGCTTCCCATACAATCCCCCTGTTCATTTTTGATTTCCCTTTTACTCTGTCGGTAAAAATTATGGGAATCTCAATTATCTTTGCTTTCCGGTAATACAGTTTTGATGTAATTTCTATTTGAAAAGAATAACCATCGGATTTTATGGAATTAAGATCCAATTCTTTCAGCTTACTTGCCCGATAACATTTGAATCCCCCTGTCAAATCATTTACAGGAACTCCTGTAACAACCCTTGCATAAATATTTGCAAAATAACTGAGGAGTAAACGGGACATGGGCCAATTTATAACACTTACTCCCTCAATATAACGTGATCCTATGACGATATCATAACCCTCTTTTATTTTGTCTAAAAATCTGGGAATATTAGAAGGGTCATGGGAGAAATCGGCATCCATTTCAAAGATAAAATCGAAATCATGCTCAAGAGCATACTTAAATCCCTTAACATATGCAGTGCCTAGCCCCATTTTTTTAGCTCTTTCGATAATGTCTATTCTCTTATCTTTTTTCATCATTTTCTTGACAATATCCGCCGTACCGTCAGGTGAATTATCATCAACAATGAGTATATGTAAGGATTTGTCCTGTTTTAAAGTCGCTTCAATTACGTTTTTTATATTTTCCTTTTCATTGTATGTCGGTATAATTATTAACGTTTTCATTATTATTCTCCTCAAAATGAGTATATATAAAATAAAAATATTGTCAACTATTTGCTTTAATCAGTTGTGGGTATAGTATCATTAACATAAGGAAGAGTAATGAACGGATGTTGAGTTATTCCAAATTAGTAAATTTGCTTTGTTTATAGGGTATTTCTTGTTGACATAAGAGGAAATTATGCTATTATCGTGGCATGAAAAGAATAAAGAAACATGCCTTTGATTATGCCGGTATAACATTCGGAGCGTTACTGTACGGTATCGGTTATTCTTGGTTTTTAATACCGTTTAAAATCGCTCCCGGGGGAGTGGGCGGTTTGTCGCAAATTTTATATTTTAAGTTGCATATACCGGCAGGTATATCAATGTTAATATTTAATATCCCTTTATTTTTTATAGGAATCAAATATCTGGGTAAGTCCTTTGGGATAAAGACACTGTATGCAATTATCGTAGGATCCTTTTTTACCGATTTTTTTGCCATAAGCAACCTTTTAAAATGGGGAGTCTTTACATCGGCAATACAAAAATATCATGCTGTTACCGGAGTTTACTCCATGACAGACAACATCCTTCTTGCCTCTTTCGCAGGCTCCGTTATATTGGGGGCAGGGATAGGCATAATATTTAAATTTAGGGGCTCAACAGGCGGAACGGACATACCCGTTGCAATTATGCGGAAAAAATTTGCAATATCAGCCGTTTCGGCATATTTTCTTGTAGAGACTTCAATTATATTGACAATAACTCTTGTTTTTCGGGAACCAAACATCTTGATTTTGGCATATCTGAATTTATTTATATCTTCAAAGATTTGCGATATGGTTCTGGAAGGATTGCCTTATGTGAAGGGGGTTTATATCGTCACGGATGAAAAGTACGAATCGGAGATAAAGGAGAAAATATTAAAGCAATTGAACAGGGGGGTTACGGTATTTAAGGCGGAAGGCGGATTTACCGGCGAGGAAAGAAATGTATTATTCTGCGTCATAAACAGACGGGAAATAGAAAAGTTAAAAGACATAGTAAAAGATACGGATAAAAATTCATTTCTTATCATAAACGATGTTTATGATGTTATCGGAACGGGATTCAAAAGCCGTTTAGAGCAATAAAATTTAAATCAAAAAGGGTTCATTCTGCCCCCTTAACGGCGACATTGTAATTATAATAAGCTTCTTATAGAGTGATATTTTTATTGTTGCAAATCTCAATTGGGTAAGTGATATAGACATATTTACCACTTTCATACATTGAAATTGATAGAAATATAAAAAGAGAACACAGTAAGCGTGATTGTTTACAATTTGTCATTCCGGACTTGAGCCGGAATCTCAATGAGATGCTGAACTAAGTTCAGCATCTCATTTAAATATTTCCTACTTCTTACTTCTAAATTCTCACTTGAAGCTTGTGACGCAGTCCCGTTACTTCTTATTTCTTACTCGTCACACAATCACATTTTGCAGCATAGTTCTTTAGATCAACAAGTGGTTAATATGTTTACACCTATCTACTTCTACTTTGGATAGAGTCCATATAATGGTGTAAAAAGGAAGAGCCATAAGAGCTCACCTCTGTTATAATAGAGAAAGCCAAAAAAGGAGGTAAGGTTATGGCTCGAATTAATGTTAGCAT
>WFRF01000188.1 GCA_015486655.1 Caldifarciminota bacterium
CATTTTTATCATTCGTGGATGCCGTTTTATTACAACCGGCTATAAGTATTACCGTTGCAATCAGTGCCAAAAATATTTTTCTGCTCATTTTTTCTCCTGTTTTGTATTTGTTGTATCATTTGCCGTACCAAAATAAGTACTGTCTTCCCATATCTCATTTTTTGTTTTGTATTCTTTGGTTATTTCATCTTCCATTGCTTTTCTCTTATTGTTTTGGATGGTATATTTTATTGCTCCGACAACGTTGTTAAATGGTTTGTAACTTCCGGGGTATTTTTTCTCTGTCATATAAAATACCCATTTGTTTCCGGAGGCTTTTATCGGTCCCATAATCTTCTTCAAAGGAGCTTTTATCGGAGCATCGCCGAGATTAAGATCTTTTCTGAAATCTCCGTTGTATTTTCTTATTAAACCGTCATTATTCCTGGAAAAATCTTTTGAATTCTTTTTTATGTATTTAATAAAATTGGATGAAGAAAGTTTACTCTTTAATCCTTTCGCCACATTCTCATCATTTAAAACCAAAACCCTTACATCTGCCTGAGGTTTGTTATAGTAATCTTTTTTATGCGTTTTGTAGTAAGACAAAACTTCCTTGTCGGTAGGTGTATATTTGAAGGTTTTTCTGAGTTCATTGGCAAGAAGTTCATATTTTGCATATTCGTTTTCTTCCTTAACAATGCTGGTTTTATCCAGTCCTCTTTTCTTCGCTTCGTTATTTAGCATATCACCGAGTAAAACTCTTTGAAGTAACTGTTTAATGGCAAAGGGATTGGCTCTTAAAGGAATACCCCTTTCTTTACTAAGATTAATTAAATCAGCGACTGTCCATTTCCTTAAAGATGATGTGGCTACAACCAATTTCTTCATATCTGGGGTGATTTTACTTGTGTCAATCATTGTTCCGGGTGCTGTTCCGAATACACCACTAATTTTTTTCAGTGTGGAATCGTTAAATACGAGATGCCCCTTTTTCTCTAATTGCTGAATATATGTCCTGGCTTTTTCATATCTCTTTGCTCTGAGTAACTGATTGGCAAGGTTTTCTTTCATCTCTTCATATTTGGGTACATTGTTCTTGACTTTGTTTGTAACCATAATAATGTACCATCTTTTCCCGTATTCAAAAGGTTTTGTATATTGCCCGATTTTCGCATTTAATAAAATCTTTTGGAAAGGATCCCTAAATCTCTGTGCCACAACTTCACCTATTGAACCGCCGTTGCGCTTTATTGTCTGTTCTTCACTGTACTTCTGACAAACTTTTGCAAAATCGCTGCCCGATTTGAGTTCGGCATAGGCAGAGTCAATGGTTGATTTGTTCTTTGTCATGATTTCACTGACATCATATTTATACAGCTTCTTATTGTATTCGTCTTTAATTTCCTTATCCGTAACCTTTGTTCCCTGTATAATCAACTTATCGTAAAGGGCATTGCTGAGAATATCCATTTCCCTGTTTTTTAAGGCGATTTTAATTGAATCCTCATACCCTTTGTCCTTGGCGGCAAGTCCGAGCAATATCGTATTCTCTATCTCCTTTGCAACATCCTCTTTTGTTTTGTAGGCGTTATATCTCCTGTTCTTAATCTTTTCAAACAGTTTATTGGAAATATTCACATCCCCGACTTTGATTACCGTTTTTTCGCTTTCTTTTTTTGTACATGACGACAAAACAAGTGCCACGACCATAAATATCATAAGCGTTGAAGTCCATCTTTTAAACATCTCTTTACCTCCTTTTAAATCCACTAATTAATACCACAAATAACAATATTTTGCAATATATTTTTACATTTTTTAATAATACTCTTTCTATCTGCAATTAGTCCTAATGTCAAGGGGAAAGTATTTATTATCTCTAATTCCTTGACTAATTTATCGGGAATCTTGATGTTTTTTATCTTTATATCCGCCCCGAATTCAAAATTCAAATAGGAATCATTATACCTTATACTCTTTATATAAGCCCTTGAAGCCAACAGTTTTATTTTCATCAATTCGATAATATTCAATGTTTCTTTGGGAAGCCCACCGTACCTCTCCGTCAGTTCGATCTTAATACCTTCTATGTCTTCAACATTTTCGGCTTCATTCATACGCTTGTAAATGGCAGTACGATATCTCTGATCATCAATATAACTCTCGGGAATATACGCCTCAATAGGTATATCAATCTCGGTATCAATATATTCCGTAATTATTTCTCCCCTTATCTCGGAAATCGCCTCGTTCAGCAGTTTCATGTACATATCATATCCTATGGTGGCAATATGGCCATGCTGTTTTTCACCTAACAGAGTCCCGGCGCCTCTGATTTCCAGGTCCCTTAAAGCCAATTTATATCCGGATCCCAATCTCCAGTAGGAAGCAATTGTATCAAGTCTCTTTTTTGCACTGTCACTTAATTTTTCCAATCCCGGAACAACAAGATAGCAATAAGCCTGCACTTCTGCACGCCCGACTCTTCCTCTCAACTGGTGCAACTGTGCTATTCCCATATTTTGGGCTTCATTTATAATTATCGTGTTTACATTAGGCATGTCAATTCCCGATTCTATAATGGCTGTGGTTACAAGAATATCTATCTTTTTGTGTATAAAGTCGTTTATGACCCTTTCAAGCTCACTGGATTTCATTTGCCCATGCGATATGCCGATTTTCATATCCGGTAAAATTCTCGTAAGCCTGTCGGCAACAGAGTATATTGTTTCCACTCTGTTATGCAGAAAAAATACCTGTCCTCCCCGCTCGATTTCCCTTAAAATGATATCCTGCAATGAGGAATCGTCCCACTTGATTATTTTAGTGATAACCGGCATTCTGCCTGTGGGGGGAGTCTGTATTTTCACCATGTCACGGAAACCGGAAAGAGCCATCTGAAGCGTTCGGGGAATAGGTGTGGCAGTCATCTCAATAACATCCACATCTCTTTTAAATTGTTTAATTTTCTCCTTTTGTTTTACACCGAATTTATGCTCCTCATCTATTATTAAGAGTCCGAGGTTGGCAAATTTTATATCCTTTCCGAAAACTTTATGCGTGCCTATGAGAATATCCATTCTCCCGTCTTTACTCATCTCAATTATTTTTTTAACTTCTTTTCTGCTGACAAATCGCGATAACAACCCGATATTTACGGGAAATTCCTTTAACCTCTCACTGAATTTATTGTAATGCTGCTCGGCAAGTATGGTGGTGGGTGCCAAAAGAACCACCTGTTTGCCGTTCATCACGGCTTTCATTGCCGCCCTGATTGCCACTTCCGTTTTACCGAAACCCACTTCACCAACGACAATAACATTCATCACCTTATCATCGTTCATCTTCTTCTTTATGAACTCAATTGCGTTACTTTGATCTTCCGTTTCCTCATATTCGAAAGTGGATTCAAGCAATTTCTCTTCATAGGAGTCTTCCGCATAAGGTTTTCTGTGTTTAACCTCCCTCTCCGCATATAACTTTATTAACTCTTCAGACAGAAGTAAGAGCGCTTTTTTCACTCTGTTCTTTCTCTCTTTCCAAAGATCCGTTCCGATGGAAGAAAGTTGTGGAGGTGTATCTTTATCCGATATATACCGCGATACGAGATTTAAACGCTCAACGGGAACAAACACTTTATCATCCCCTTGAAAATAGATCACAAGGCATTCCGAGTCTTTTCCGTTTATATTAATCTTTCTCAACCCTCTGTATATACCGATACCGAAATCCCTGTGGACCACATATTCCCCCACATCCATGGAATAGAGATCATCGATCGGTACCTCATCTTCACTGTAGCGCGTCTCCCTTCTTCTGTGTTTCCTTGCAAAGACTTCCCTGTCGGAAAAAACCGCCGTTTTTTTCTCCATTGATACAAAACCGGCATTTAATTTTCCCAACAGATACCGGATATTGCCGTAGTCCGAAAGAAGTTCTCTTAATCTATCTTTCTCGGCTTCGGATTCGCTAAACATAAATATTTTAAAATCACCGTACTGTCCGAGGCTCTCTTTAAATAGCTGCCAATTTCCATAGTATCTGTTTGTAGCCACAGTGTTTAGAGATTTCCCTTCATTCCCTATGTTAATCAAATGAAACCTGTCATTATTTTCAAAAGCCGTCTCCCTCTGTATGATATATGTACCGTCCCTGAACATATCAATAATCTTTAAATCCCCCTCATTCTCCATTCTTATAATGGGAAAAATGGTATAAGACGATATTTTTTTATAGATTCTCTGAGTAATTATATCAAATTCGTTTATGGACTCAATTTTCCCGTTGAAAATATCTATTCTTGCAGGTGTTTTGTCATACAGCGAAAATATATCGATAATCTCACCGCGAAAACTGACATCCCCAACACCTCTTACAATGGATACATGTTCGTAACCCGCATCAATTATTGATTCTCGCAGTAAATCGTAATCCACTTTTTCACCGATATTCAAATTTAGTATGGAATTTTTAATTTGGCCTGGAGCTTTCACTCTCTTATCAAGCAAAGCTTTATCTATTATAATGATAGAATTATTAACAATGTTATCATTGTATAGTGCGTTAATCCTCTCCCACATCTGCTCGGGCGATATCTCTTCTCCCTCGTAATATAAGCTGAACACCAGCGCATCGGGAAAAAATGCCTTTACCCCGTTTTTTGTATCTTCACAATTTAACATTCCTTTCTCAATGACAACCATGGGACCGTTGAGATTTCTTCTTAAAAGCCCCAAAAACAGGTAATAAAATCCTCCCTCTATACCGGAGACGTTACCTGCCCCGCCTTTTATATCCGTTATTATCTCATTGAAGTTTCTATCTTCAAATTGTTCAATAAACGATTTAAAATTCATAAAACTTCCTTGAGGTAGTGACCGGTACAGGAATCCTTGACCTTTGCAATCTTTTCCGGTGTACCTTCCGCCACTATATATCCTCCTTTGTCCCCGCCAGCAGGACCGAGATCTATTATATGGTCGGCAGATTTTATAACATCAAGGTTATGCTCAATTACGATTATGGTATTACCGCGTTCCACAAGCCTGTTTAAAACATTTAAAAGCATCTTTATGTCCTCAAAATGTAGACCTGTGGTAGGCTCGTCGAGCAGATAGAGTGTGTTTCCCGTGGCAACTTTGGATAGTTCCCTGGCAAGTTTAATCCTCTGCGCTTCCCCTCCCGAAAGAGTGGGGGCAGGTTGCCCCAGTTTAACATAACCGAGTCCCACATCCATTAAAAGAGATAATGTTTTTTTGATTTTAGGAATGTCTTCAAAGAACTCATACGCTTCCTTAACGGTCATTTCAAGTACATCATAGATACTCTTGTCTTTGTACCTCACCTCAAGCGTATCCTTGTTGTAACGTTTTCCTTTGCATACGTCACATGTTACGTAAACATCCGGCAGAAAATGCATTTCCTTTTTTATCAGCCCTTCCCCCTGGCATGCTTCACAACGCCCGCCCTTTACATTAAAACTGAAACGGGAAATAGTGTATCCTCTTATCTTAGCCTCTCTCGTAGATGCAAAGAGCTCCCTGATGGGGGTAAATCCTCCGGTGTATGTGATGGGATTCGATCTTGAGGTTCTCCCTATGGGACTCTGATCTATTGATATTACCTTATCGATCTTATCAATTCCTTCAATTCTGTCATACCTGCCCTCCCGCACTTTTGATCTGTAAAAATGTCTCCTAAGGGCATTGTAGAGTATATCAAAGATCAGCGAACTCTTTCCCGAACCGGACACACCTGTTATGCAAGTAAACGTACCAAGGGGGAATGAAACATCTATGTTCTTAAGATTGTTTTCTTTGGCACCGAATATGGTTAACTTCTCACCGTTTCCCTTTTTTCTTCTCTTCGGTTTGGGTATCTTTCTCTCCCCCGAGAGGTATTTCCCGGTTACCGATAATTTCGATTTTATTATATCCTCAACCTTTCCTTCTCCCACTATTTTTCCGCCGTAATTCCCAGCTCCGGGACCCAAATCGATTATATGATCCGCTCTCCTTATAGTCTCCTCATCATGTTCAACAACAATTACTGTATTCCCGAGATCCCTAAGGTGAAAAAGTGTATTTAGTAACATTCTGTCGTCTCTCTGGTGCAAACCGATACTCGGTTCGTCCAGTATATAAAGGACACCTGTTAAGCCAGAGCCGATCTGAGTGGCAAGTCTGACTCTCTGTTCCTCTCCTCCGGACAGAGAATCTGTTCTTCTCGATAGTGTCAAATAGGATAAACCGACATTCTTTAGAAATTCCAACCGCTTTTTTATTTCCTGAAGAATCTGCTTTGATACCGAGATTTCCTCCGGGGATAAATCTATCTCATTTTGGAAAAATTCCAGGGCTCTGTCTATGGACATATCACTAATGTCCGCAATGTTATGTCCGTTAATGGTAACTGCCAGGCTCTCTGCACTCAATCTCTTGCCGTGGCACAGGGAACAGGGGCTAATCACCATGTATTTCTCTATCTCGTATCGCAACCAATCCGAATCAATGGTATTGTATTTTTTTATCATATAATTAGCCACACCTTCATAACTGTTGTCACCGTACAAAACAGCTTTTTTGAACGGCTCGGGAAGTTTTTTGAAGGGGGCGTTTATATTCGCCTTGTATTTTTTTGCAAGTTTCCTCATTACAATAAGCATATTTGATGAATTGGCAAACGGTATAATGGCACCTTCCGGTATGCTTAATTCTTCGTTTATCACGAGTTTTGTATCGAGTTTCATTTCCGTTCCCAGCCCCTTACATTTGGGACAAGCCCCGTAAGGGCTGTTAAACGAGAATGATTTCGGGGTTATCTCCCCTATATTAACTCCGCAATAGGGACAGGCAAATTGTTCACTGTAAAATATATCCCGTTCTTCCGAGGGGATGTAAACAAGCATGGTCCCTTCGCCCTCGTTTAATGCAATATCTATAGAATCGGATAATCTCCTTTTAATACCATCCTTCATAACTATACGATCAACGACAATTTCAATATTATGATGCTTTTTGGGATCCATATCTATTTTATCCTCAACCGTAACAATATTTCCATCAACTCTTATACGCACAAAACCCTTACTTCGTATCTTTGCAATCAACGATTTAAACTCCCCTTTACGCCCTTTCACAACGGGAGCCAAAATCATTATCCTTCTCCCTTCCGGAAATTTCATAATCGAATCAACGATCTCGTCATGGGATTGTGACTGAACCTCCCTTCCGCATACGGGACAATGCGGAATACCTATGTGAGTAAATAAAAGTCTTAGATAATCATGTATCTCCGTTATAGTCCCTACGGTAGACCTCGGGTTTCTCGAAGGCGTTCTCTGCTGAATTGCGATTGCAGGACTCAAACCGTCTACATAATCGAGATCGGGTTTCTCCATCATTCCGAGAAATTGTCTTGCGTACGCAGAAAGAGATTCAATATACCGCCTCTGCCCTTCCGCATAAATCGTATCAAAAGCAAGGGAACTCTTGCCCGAGCCGGAAAGTCCCGTAATAACCACAAGTTTGTTACGAGGAATTGTAACATCTATGTTTTTTAAATTATGAACCTTAATTCCCCTTAGTGTTATAAATTTCTTTCCCATAATCTTTTAATTTATCAAAATTTTCATTAAATGTCAATTTTTGGAAGGATATGTGTTGTTACAATGTCAAAATGTCACATGTAAATTCCCAAGGGAGATGTCACATGTTGGAGTGTTCAAAAAAGGAGAACAGAGGTAATCTTAAAGAAAAAGGAGATTGCCTATGGAAAGGAGGTATAGTATATCAATGAAAGAAATGAAGCGATATTATCTAATCGAGCAAGCAATAAAGGGGAAAATGTATTTAACGCAAGCAGCGAGGATAATGGGAATAAGCTATCGGCAGGCATTACGCTTAAAAAA
>WFRF01000189.1 GCA_015486655.1 Caldifarciminota bacterium
CATCTCCGCTTATCCTTGCAATAACAGGTAAATCAACTTTATTTTTTATCGCCTTTAATACTTCTATTGGGAATTTGATTCTGTTTTCAAATTCTCCGCCGTATTCATCATCTCTATCGTTAACAAACGGGGAAAGAAACTGCGCAAGGAGATATCCGTGACCAAATTGCACTTCAACGGCATCAAATCCGGCTTTTTCAGCCCTCTTCGCTGCGTTCACAAAGAGCTGTATAGCTCTATCCATATCATCGCGGTTCATCCTTTTCGGGGTTGCTCCTCCGTTTTCACACGGTTTATCGGTTGATGACACAAAATAATTACCCGGAATTTTAGGGTTTGCCATTCTCCCCTGATGGTTTAAATGAGCTATAACCTTGCTCCCCTTTTGATGAATGGAGTCAACAAGTAGTTTCAATCCGTCGATATGTTTGTCGTCATCTATACCGAGTTGTGTGGGAATTTCCCTTAATCCTTTGTCGATATAAAGCGGTTCTATGATTATGGCTCCTATATCTCCGGCCCTTTCCGCATAAAAATCGATATGTCTTTCCTTGACCATACCTTCGCTGTCACTGTAACCGAGCTTAAGTGGAGCAAATATAAAACTGTTTCTTAATTCTAACATTTTACACCTCACATTTTAATATCATATCATTTATATAGGAATTATATAAAATTATTTTTTTTAGTCAAGAAATTAGATATTGATGTAAAAAGAGTGGAGCAAACAGAACAGTTTACCCCACTCTTTTTATATAATTAATAACTGTCAAATTACCATTTATTCACATTAAATGTATTTCTCTTATCGTGTGTAACCCGCGGCCAACCTGAACGTGCAATAGAATTATCTCCCTGCAAAGCGTACAAAACATTTCCGGAACGCATATAGATAACATTGTCATCCGAAAGAACCAGAGAATTGCCATCAAAATCAATGGTGCTTTCCCATATAATATTTCCCTGATCATCAGTTACACTTAAGTGAGGATGCCAATCCGAAATAATACCGTACAATTGGTTGTTGTTGTCGACAATAGGATGTTGCGGCAATGAAAGTCCACTGGCTAATACACTTCCATCCGCACTGTTTATTATCGATGTGCCGTTATATTGATCATATATAAACAAATCACCGTTTTTATTCATCGTAAGACTATTTATGCCGCTTGCAGGTATCTTCCATATTATTTGATGTGTAGAATGATCAATTTTTTCCAGGCTGTCCGACTCCTCAAATAATATTATATCTCCGCTCGAGGTTATAACTATATTTTCATAACCTGAACTCTTATAACTCGCTTTAATTGACCACTTTAAAAGCCCGTTTGTCGGATCAATTGCAGTTAGAGAATAGTAATTGTCATTGTTAAGAAGATCCATTTTATAAATTGTGCCGTCAACCCCCACACTCATCGGTGTGTTTGCAGTAGTTGAATATATAAAACGATGCCATTCCGTTATACCACTTGAATTAATTTTATAAATAGCTCTGGAGTAAGAGCCGCTTCCAGATGTAGCGGTAAGTATGCTTCCATCATTTGCCAATGCGATGGGTCCCAGTTCACCATAGGTATAAACATCATTCCCCGAGCCGTCGGGGAGTGATTGAGGGACCTCCCATGTCCAATTGAAACTGCCATTTGCAGGGTTAATTGAATATAGATGATATCCGGATGCAACATAAATATTTCCATTGTCACCTACAACAATATAACTGTTAATGTGCCACGTCTCCAAATCTTCGGTATGCCATTTTATTGTGCCGTTTGCCTTATCAAGAGCATATATCCTTTGAGGCGACCAATCTGTGCCATTATCCCCGTTGCCGCCTGCGGCAAAATACACAGTTCCATCCCCACCAACGGGAAACGGGGTACTTGCAAAATGAATTGTGGGGGCGCTCAATTGATATGTCCATAGAGTGTCTCCCACATTAGCGCTTGTAATGTCATTTAGAAAATCGCTTATCTTATCACAGCTGTTAAATACAAACAAAATACTTAACAAAGCAAGTATTGAAAAAAATGTTACTAATTTTCCTCTCATAAAAACCTCCTGTTTTAAAAAATTTAGATTTTATTGTTTTCACTAAGGGATTATCTAATCTAAATATTTTTTATATTTTATCAAAGAAAATAAATGTGGTCAACCGTTTGCTCAATAATTGGAGTAGATAGGTATAGACATATTAACCACTTGATGATCTAAAGAACTATGCTACAAAATGTGATTGTGTAACAAGTAAGAAGTGACGAGAGTTAGTATGCTCTTTTAACACACCCCTATTTCTGAGGGGAATTTATTTCTTAAACCCCTCAGTCCGGTAGAACCGGACAGCTCCCCTAAAAGTGGAGCAGCTATTCTTAGGGATGATAAAATCAATACATATTTAACTTCTTAGTTCTCAGCTCCCACTTCTCACTTATTTTTAAACACCTCATCGCTCCGCGCCACCCCTCTTGCCTAGGAGTATTTAATACAATCTTATTATTTTCTAATCATGTATTTGACACGGAAGGGCAGACCGTGATAATATACCAACAACGGTAATTAAAAGAAAATAGCGTATATATATGAAAATAGGTTTTTTTTACATTTCTCCCCCTCCCGATTCCACACTATACACAGGGATGAACCAAGGTGTTGCAATACTGGTTTCAATTATTAAAAAAATGGGATTTTCACCGGATTTTCGTATTATCTATGGTGATGCGGAAATAGATTCCATCGGTAAAGATTACGACCTGGCATTTATTTCGACTTTCTCCGGAATGGCAGATGTTGCGGAAAAACTATCTTCCGATTTAAAAAAACGCTCACCGAAAACATATATTGTAATGGGGGGTGTTCATGCAACCGTAGCACCCTTTGATGCTATAAAAACAGAAGGTATCGATGCAATTGTCGTGGGTGAGGGAGAATTTGCAATTCAAGAGATTTTAAAGAAGTTTAAAAACAGGGATTTTTCTCATATTCCCGGTATCTTTTTAAAAGATAGGAATTATTTTAATCCGCCTGCATTTATCAATCTCAACGATATCCCTTTTCCCGACAGAGAAATTTTCAATCAAAAATCGATTCTACATAAATACGGGAGTATTGTCGGAGCCGAGTTTATGGCAGGGAGAGGATGCCCTTATTCCTGTACATATTGCATAAACGCTACTCTTAACGATCTGTACAAGAGAAAGCATATACGGCTCAAATCACCCGATTACCTAATCAGCGAAATTCGGGATTTTATTTCCCGTTACGGAAAACCTCAGCTCCTCGGATTCCATGACGATATTTTCCCCTTCGATACGGATTGGCTTGACGAATTTTTAACCCTCTACAAAAAGCATATCAATATACCGTTTTGGGCAAACACAAGGGTTGGCATAATTAATAAGAAACTATTAAAACGCTACAAGGAAACCGGTTGCATAAGGTTGCATCTCGGTGTTGAGACGGCAAACGAGAAACTGAGGAAAGAGATCCTCAAAAGAGATATGACAAACGAGCAAATAATAGATACTTTCAGGATGATAAAAGATCACGGCATAAAAACACTGGCATTCAATATGTTCGGAATTCCTTATGAAACGGAAGAAACGATTCTTGAAACAATTTCATTACTCAAAATAATTAAACCTTTCAGGACAATTATTTCGCTTTTTACACCCTTCCCGGGAACGGAACTATACAACATATGTAAAAGAGAAGGTTGGGAGTTCGATTACCATATAAGAAATTTCTATTCGGGCATAGCTCCCCTTACACAACCCTCCATATCCAACGAGAGACTCTTATACTATTTTAAAAATGCCATTGGTATGATATATGGATAATTTATTGTACACAGGGCTTTTCAGAAGCCCCGTAAGCTGGGCAAAAGTGAACAGGGAATTATCACTTGCCATAATGAAATATCATCCCTCTTTCTATGTTCATGAGCAGAAGGGATTCTTGTTTGATAAAGATTTTCCTCTTCCTTTTGAAATTAAGAAAATTAATCAAACACCCCCCGTTCCTTATGACGATATCGCTTTCATATATCCTCCCGTATATGCCAAGCTTATGGGGAAAAGAAAATTCGCAGTATTAACCGTGGAATCCACATCTCTTCCAACCTCATGGAAAGATGCTTTAAACAAATATGCCGATGCTATATTTGTCCCCTCTCATTTCTGCAGGGATGTCTTAATGAAAAATAATGTTAAAAAGGATATTTTTGTCACTCGATTCGGCGTAAACACAGATATATTTCACCCACGGCCCCACGGAAAACGTGACAAATTCAGGTTTCTCTTTGTGGGAACGCCCCATTATAGAAAAGGGCCTTTGGAACTTATGAAGGCATTTAAAAGAGCCTTTATGAATATTGACAATGTAGAGCTTTATATGAAATTTACATATAAACCCACGGAGAACGCTTTAAAACCATGGGAAATTCCCGGACTAAAAGAAAAGACATGCAATTCGGATAATATTATTGTTGATTTTTCTCAAAAAAGCGATTCTCAAATAGCGGATTTGATTGCTTTAAGTGATGTTGTCGTACAGCCTTCCTATTCAGAAGGGTTCGGTTTATCCATTCTTGAGGCAATGGCTATGAAAAAGTTGGTCATAACCACATCATGGAGCGGTGAAACCGAATTTGCTTCGCCCGACAATGTTCTTGTTGTGGATTCAATCCGTTTTAGAAGCGATAATATTCAATATGGCGAAAAAGCTGTAGGAGCATATATGCAAAAACCTTCAACGGAACACCTCTCCAATCTTTTAAAATATTCTTATTCTAAATACAACGAACTTTATATGTTGAGGGAAAATGCCTATGTCACAGCCAAGCAGTTGACATGGGATAATACGGCAAAAACCATACTATCCCATATCTATTAAACTACTCACCCATACATTGTATATAAACTTTTCTGTTTCTGTGCCTGTTATCGTGGTCAATAACAACTACTTGTTGCCATGTGCCGAGAACAAGCCTGCCATCCGACACAGGAACGACAATGCCGGGTCCCATGAGTGTCGCTCTTATATGTGAGAATCCGTTGTCATCACCCCATGTTTCCGAATGTCTCGTTCTCAGGTCATGCGGTATAAGCCTGTCAATCTGCTCTTTGTAATCCTCCACGAGTGCCGGTTCGTATTCTATTGTCGAAACCGATGCTGTCGATCCAGTTACAAAAACATTTACCAGTCCCGCCTTTATCCCGGATTTTTCAACTATGTTCTGCACCTCTCGGGTAATATTTATAATATCGGAAAATCCGCTTGTATTTACTGTTATAAATTCTCCATGTACCATTTTACTTCCCGTTTATTTGATTCATCAAATACTCTACGGCTTTTTTCAACTGACTGTCCCTGTTATATAAGAGATCTTCCGGAGGATTTTTAACATATATATCGGGCTGCACAGCATGATTCTCAAAATTAACGCCGTTGTACCTCATAATCGATTGTTCGGGCAGACGAAATCCTGTTCCGTCAAAGAGTTTGATATCATATGTTCCGATTACGCCGCCTGCCGTGGGAACCCCTATTAATTTACCGATCCCCATATGTCTGAATGAATATGGGAACATTTCGGCATTGGAGAACGATTTTTCATTTATCAAGAGATCCACCGGTTTTGCCCACACGAGAAGCGGTGTGGCATATTTCTTTTCATACCTGTCTTTCATATACATATACGGTCTCTTCATAAAGAAGGAAATATAGTAGTCATGTGAAAAACCTCCGCCGTTACCCCTAACATCGAGAACCAATCCTTTTTTATCGCTGTATTTAAAGAGTATCTCATTTAGGAATTTGTGATATGAGCTGTTTCCCATACCTCTAATGTGTATATACCCAAGCTCCCCGTGACTGAGGGAGTCAACAAGGTGCTCCTCATGTTTTACCCATCCTTTATACATTAGATTGTACACTCCCCATGATGAAACGGGAACAACCGTGTATGTTTTTGTTTTACCCTTTATGTATCTCTTAACCTCAACGGTTACCTTTTTGTTTACCTTGTTCAGCAGGAATTCCGAGGCATCTTTATCTTTCAAGTTATTACCGTCTATGCTTACAATATAATCACCGGGGTTTATTCCGACATTTTCCCTGTCACACGGACCCCCTTCGTATACCTTAGTCACATAAGGATAGTGGTTTTTCACCGTATATTCAATGCCGAGATCTCCGTAAGATTGATTTTCTTCATCGTCGGACGGATAAAATCCCGTATGGGAAGCGTTCAAATCCCCTATCATGTTATAGACCAAATTGGACAATGTATTCACATCCTTTGTCCTTTCCACAAGCTGTTCGTATTTTTTCTTTTCGTTGTTCCAGTTTAAGCCGTGATAACCGGGGTCATAAAAATAATCGTGTAACATGAGCCACGATGCATTGAACAGCTCTTTGTAATATGATTTCCTGTTCACCCTTAAATTGTATGAGAAAGAAATCTGTTCGGGAGATTTGGAGGATAAATTGACGCTGAAGAGATTGTTGTGATATATGTAATAGAGAAATTTACCGTCATTTGAAAGGCTTATGTTACTCACACCGTTTCTACCGGAATTTGTAACTTTAAAGAGAAATTTGGGTTTGTAATTGTATACACCGTCTTTCTTTTTTAAGTTGATTTTATAAAAATATACACTTTGATAATTGGGGACGGCAACAATTATAAAGGATCTGTCATGGGAAGCAACGGCATCGTTCAGATGCTTGAAATGTGTTAATTGATTGATTCTTTCCCCGACATTTTTATATACA